>JAFOKI010000300.1 GCA_017419895.1 Eubacterium sp.
CGCTCGATAGCTCTCTTGTCAACGGTCTCGACCATTACTCCGCGATCCTTCGCGAGCGAGATCACACGTCCGAGCGAACCGCCGGCTCCGTCCTGGACTATTATCTTTTCTATTGGGCGCTTGCTCTTGAGCGCTTCAGTCACCGGATTCCTTCCTATCAGGATATCCTCGCGCTCGGGGAACTCCGCATAAGCCTGTGCAGGCGCATGCGCTTTCCGGTTCCTTGCGTCCGATCCTCTTGCAGGGGCTTTCGCAGAAGCTTTTACGCTGCTCCTGCTGTTTTTCGAGCCGCTACGGGAAGCGGCTGCGCCGGATCTCCTCGACGGCGCGCTTTGTTTCTTGCTAGTCGTTCTTTCTTTCATATTTCAAAAAACGGTACCCTATGCCGTTCTCCTCCATCGGTTCGCTTTCCCACGTTACCTCAAAGTCTTCATCAGCGTCGAGATTCCTGAAATGCCTGTCAGCCGGGAACTCCGCGTCGATCTTTGTTATCCAGCACGTATCGCAATACGGCAGAAGCTCTTCATAGACTTTTGCTCCGCCCATTACGAGCACATCGTCCGTGTTTTCACCCAAAAGCTCCATGAGTTCGTCTATCGAATGCACGATCTCACAACCCTCGGGAAAATAGTTTGTCCTCGTCGTCATGACGATATTGCGCCTTTTGGGAAGTGCTTTCTTCCCCGGAAGGCTCTCAAGCGTGGCCCTTCCCATGACAACAGTCTTACCGCTCGTCGTCTTGCGGAAAAACTTCATGTCGCCGGGAAGGGATACGAGAAGATCTCCGTCTTTACCTATCGCCCAGTTTTTGTCTGCTGCAAGAATAAGCTGCATATATACTCCTTTGTCAGACCGCTACAGGGATATTCTTTACCTGCGGTCCCGTCTTATAGTCTTCGATGATCACATCATCCGGAGTGAAATCGTAGAAGTCCTTGACATCCGGATTCAGCCTGAACTTAGGCGCCGGATACTGCGGACGTTCGATCAGCTCGCGGATGATGTCTATGTGCCTGTCGTAAATGTGCGCGTCCGATATCATGTGGACGAGTTCTCCCGGTTCGTATCCGCAGACCTGCGCCAGCATGTAGACCAGCACCGCGTACTGCACGACGTTCCAGTTGTTCGCCGCGAGAATATCCTGCGAGCGCTGGTTGAGTATCGCGTTTAGTTTATTGCCAGTGACATTGAAAGTCATGCTGTACGCGCACGGCTCTAGTCCCATCTCGGGAAGATCCGCGAAATTATAGATATTAGTCATGATCCTGCGCGAATACGGCTCGTTCTTGAGCTGCCAGATCACGTTGTCGACCTGGTCCATCACGCCCTGTTTGAATCTGTATTTCACGCCGAGCTGATAGCCGTAAGCTTTGCCTATCGTACCGTTCTCGTCCGCCCAGGAGTCCCAGATGTGCGACCTGAGATCGTGCACGTTGTTTGATTTTTTCTGCCATATCCAAAGCATTTCATCGACACACGACTTGATCGGCGTAGGCCTGAGCGTGAGCGCCGGGAACTCCTCCGACAGGTCATACCTGTTCACAATGCCGAAATTCTTGATCGTGTATGCAGCGGCTCCGTCAGCCCAGTGCGGACGGACCTTCTGGCCTTCGGTGGAATAGCCGTGATCCAGGATATCCCTGCACATATTCACGAATAATACGTCTGCTTTACTCATAATTTCCTCTTTCTTCCGACAAAGCCGCCGCGGCGCGGCTTTGTTGTCTTGTCAGGGGCAAATGCCCGTCAATTCTGGTAATAATACGTTTTCCCACTGTCCACGATCGTGAAGCCGTACGGATAGTTGTTGATAATCATTATGAATATCGTGTCACCGTCATTATCTGTCATTTCCTTGCCGTTCTTGCTGTATGTAACAGTTTTATACTTTAAGGCAAAGTCGCCGACATTATAGTAGCTGGCGGTTATATCGCCGGCTTTTTTCCCATCGGTAAATACCAGTTCACAGGAATTGATCTTTTCGTTTTCTGCCGTAAGATCCAGGTTCAGCGACCGGATCCCATTATATGCCTCACTGCCTTCCGAAAGTGTGCCGCTCACCAGCATCCTTCCGTCATCTGTCAGGGAATTGTACATCGGAACATTTTTCTCTCCATCTATTGTAATGGAGAACTTATTTTCCTCCAGTATTACTTTATACGTCAGCTCATCTGCGAATGGCGCGACATCACCGTCAATTTCCGGCGCCGAACCGCCCGGCACGATATTCAGTTCACCGTTTTCAAGGGTGTATTTGCCGTAAAAGTAATACTCATACCCGTGATCGTCGTAGAAGCCGAGACAAATGTCGTCGAGATCTTTGTATCCCGCATTTATATAGAAAGGAAGCTCCGTCACCTCGTATGGTTCGCCGTTGTGATCCAGTGTCCTGACCGAACTGTAAGCTCCATACCCTTTTGTGTCGGAATGGATCCCCAGTATTGCGCACTTTCCATCGGACATTGTCGTTATATCAGACGAGCTTCCCGCTGCATCCCCGGCGGTGCTTTCTGCTTCCTCTGCGGAA
>JAFOKI010000301.1 GCA_017419895.1 Eubacterium sp.
TTCACACCCTCTGCGGCGCCTCGACCGCCATGGTCAGCCGCGTCTGTCAGCCAGGCGTTGAATGCCGCGTCGTTCGCGCTCGAACCGAAAAACGTCATCACGCAGTCCATGATGATAGTGAGTGTGACGCCCATGCTTGCAGCAGAGGCGGCAGCAGCGGCTGTGCTTGCCGCGATGCCCGGGAAAAGCTTTGTTATCACGTCGGTACGGATGAATGCGAATGTGATAATCGAAAGACCCCAGAGGATATAGCCCGCGCACATGAAAAACTTGCGCTTTCCGACTTTATCCGACAAAGCCCCGATGATCACGGTCGTAAGCGCCGCAGCGGCCGCGGAAGCCGCGACCATCAGTGAGATCGACTCCGCGCTCGCGTGGAACATCTTATATATAAAGACGTTGAAGTACATGTTTTCGACGACCCAGGCGATCTGACCTGTCAGGCTGAATATTATGAGCGCCGGCCAGAACTTCGCGGGGTAACCGGGCTTAGTATTTTCGTTCTTCATGGCAGTTCCTCTCTGTGTTTACTGATTCGGTTCAGAACATCTTCCTTTTCTTTTTTTATTCTGAGCTATATGGATTTCGAATCGTCCGAAATGTCTTTTGCAGTTTCTTCCCCGGCCTCTTCCGATGCCTGGTTTTCCCTATCTATCATCCATTTCTCGGCGACCTCAATACCCGTGAATTCTTTTACCTTTCCAGTATCGAAATGATCGTAGAAATACGCGTCCATAGGTACATGCGTACCGTCTTTGATATAATAATACCATTCATTTTCAATGAAAGACTCCGACATTTCATAAGTGCTGCCATCTATACCCGTGAACGTGAAATCATCCTTTGTTCCGGTCACCGGATAACTGCTCCGGCTCAGCACCTCGTAAATGGTCGGAAAGGAAATACCATAACTGAAAAAGCTGCCTATCAGATCGCCCGGCATGTACCAAGAGCCGTTGCTTTGTTTGATGCACAGGGCATGATTACTGCTCCTGACATAATCATGTATCTCGGCTTCGGTGAACTCCTTAAGGCGGTCCTCATACCTGAGGTCGAGCAGAAGATTGATCATTGCGCCTTCCGTGTATTCGCAGTCAACGTGGCTGCTCTTGCTGACAGTGCCATGATAATCCGCATCGGTTTTTTCATAATCACCAATAGTCCGGTACGGATGGTCATATTTTATATCGAACAAAATCGTAAGCTCCTCATCGCAGCCGTCAGCCAGCCTGTTCAGCCGCTCCGCATACTCATGGAGTTCCCGCCTCGAACTGTACGTGCCGGTCAGCTCGACCCCTGCCATCGGATGCTCTTCGCCGGGGTCATTTATAACAAAGCCCGTTAGGTCCGCTGTTTTAAGATATTCCCTTACATGGACTTCGTTCCGGTTATCCCTTAACGAATTGGTGACCCACTCCATCATGACGTAATCGTCAAGGACATAGAAAACAGTACCGTCTGCCTCCGTGACTTCCCAAAGGTGATCCGTGCAGCCGTCTTTACCTTCGATATCTTTGCACGTTTTGCTGACGCTAAATCCCTTCAGACCCAGTTCGCTGTAGACGTATTCTTCGATATCACTCCTGCCGTAGTCTTTCGTACAGGCCGTAAGCGATAACAGCGTAATCATTATTAGTATTGTGAGGATTCGATTTTTCATGAAAAATGCCTGTGTATTCCGTTCATCACATTGTACTCAGATATCTTTAGTATAGCTTTCAAGCGTTTCCCCTTCAATAAATGCTTCACAGGTTTTTCCCAAAACAGAAGGTATTGTACGTTCACGGTTCCCCGATCCGGCTATAAACATACTCAAACAAAAATCCCTCCCGTTACGAGAGGGATGCATACTGCTTAGCCTTTATGACAGCTTTTGGACAAGTCCTTATTTCTTCGTCGTTTCCATTGCTCCATGAAGGAAATAGCGAATGATAATGATCCCGATCATCAACACTACCGCTTCAAAACCATATATCAGACTCGGCTCCATGCTGCCAGTCGCTGAGCCGGAGGAACCTTCGTACTTAACGCCCATTGCCTCCGCTACCTCTATGATGTTATAGGGATTTTGGTCCTTGTCGTAATAGAGTGGGTTGTATGTGATCGAAACACCGTCTTTTGCTTCTGTCACTGTCAGGAACGGCGATCGGTAATAGTCAGTCAAATACTGAACTTTCGATATGTCACACTTTTCCTCTATGCGCTGCGTTCCGTCATATTCCGGGAATCCGTACGCGGTCACAAAGCCGGGCAGCTCGTCCGCGCACGCGAAGATAAGGTGATCCCGGCCTTTTATCTTTGTCTGAACAAAGTAAACACCAAAGCCGTCCTCATTGTCACACTCTCGGAAACGGTATTTTCCGAATATCCCCTTTTCGAGAATTGCGACGCCGCTCGTTCCCGGCTTTTCATCCACCCGGTCATAGAGGACTATCAGTCTATTCCCGATGGAAGCACTCTCCAAAACGTTAACCTCCGTTGTATCGGTGAAACAATAGTCCCCAATCGCGCTTTCAAGGGAATCCGTCGAAACCACATTCACATCGAACTCCATATTATACAGCCCGACCATGCAGAATACTGTCAGGATCAATACTCCGACAGCGCATGCCACATTCCGGATGAATCGCTTGTTGCTGACAAGCGAAGTCAAGCCTTCCGCAGCGCTTGAGACTTTGCTCTTCTCAATCATATCCCCTTCATAGCGTTCACCGTTCATGAGCTCCGCTATATTGATATCCAACACCTTACAAAGCTCGGGGAATAAGGAGATGTCGGGCATATTACGTCCGGTCTCCCACCGCGACACCGATTTCTGGCTGACACCAAGTTTCTCCGCAAGCTGCTCCTGAGTCAGGTTATTTTCTTTCCTTGTAGCTTGAATGAATTGTCCGATTTTTACCTGATCCATATTGGTCGCCTCACTTTCCGCTATAAAACTACCACACATCCAATAAATAGTGAAGGACATAGAGCGAGTATTCTGATCATCAACCAAATTCATTGTGATAAATATCGAAATAAATATTGACTTCTCCCTTTTCTATGATATATTTGATTTGATGATCATAAA
>JAFOKI010000302.1 GCA_017419895.1 Eubacterium sp.
CGCGTTGTTTTACTTGAAAAGAACCAGGCGCCGGGCCGCAAACTTCTGATTACCGGGAACGGCAGATGCAATCTGACGAATTCCGCGGATAACGATGCAATGCTCAAGAAAGTGTTCCGTAATCCCAGGTTCCTTATACGCGCGTTCCGTGACTTCTCGTCCCGGGATACCATGAGGTTCTTTTCGGATGCGGGGCTTGCGCTTAAAGAAGAGGACAACGGACGGATTTTCCCCGCGAGCGGCCGCGCGGCGGATGTGCTCGCGGTGCTGACCGGAAAAATGGATGCGCTGGGCGTGCGTGTGATGACAGGCGTATCGGTCAGAGACCTGCTGGTCGACTCAACAAAGCCGGCTGTCAAGGGCGTCAGACTGAGCTCAGGCGCAGAACTTGAGGCGGATGTCACGATCATCGCCTGCGGCGGCAAAGCCGCGCATTCGACGGGTTCTTCAGGAGACGGAGCGAAGCTCGCGGCGCAGGTAGGGCACAGGATCGTTGAGATGTCACCTGCTTTGGTACCCCTGAAAACGGAGCGCGATGTATTCGCAGAGCTGCAGGGCGTAGTGCTTAAAGATGTCAGACTGACAGCGGGACGGATTCGGGTTCGCGGCGATATCCTTTTCACGCATTTCGGGATCAGCGGGCCGGCGGTGCTAGAACTCAGCAGCAGGATCAGCAGGCCGGAATCTGAGGTTATAGCAGATCTGCTTCCGGACGTAACAGAAGAAGTATTGGATAAACGGCTCATGGATATGTTCGGAAAAAACGGGAAAAGACTGATAACGGGAATACTTTCCGATTCAGGACCGGATCTTCCCGAAAGATTCCTGAAAACAGCCGTGAACTTTGCGGATATACCGGGGGACAGACGCGGGAGCGATGTCAAAAAAGAAGAACGCAGACGCCTGACTGCGGTATTGAAAAGACTGGAAATACCGGTCAGGGGGACGGCCGGCTTTGAGCAGGCTATGATTACGCGCGGTGGAGTCGATGTGAAGGAGGTCGATCCGGCGACGATGTCGTCGAAAATCATCGATGGACTCAGGTTCGCGGGGGAAGTGATAGACGTCGATGCTTTGACGGGTGGATATAACCTTCAGATAGCGTGGGCCACAGGACACTCGGCGGGGAAGATTTAAAAATGTCGAAGGGCTGTGCGGCGATGAAGCCGCGCGGCATGGACGATACAGGAATTATATAGATATGAAAGAAACAAAAACAAATGTCATGCGGCTTCTGGAGCAGAGCGGAGTCGAATATAAAAGTCACAGCTACGCGCACACGGACGCGATCAGCGGGCCGGATGTAGCGGCGGTGCTCGCTGAAGATCCCGAGCGTGTGTTCAAGACACTTGTGACAGTCGGGGCGAGCAAGGAACACTTTGTTTTCGTGATACCCGTATGTCTGGAACTCGACCTCAAGAAAGCCGCAAAAGCATCCGGAGAGAAAAAAATCGAAATGATCAAGTCGAAAGAGCTTCTGCCGCTCACGGGTTATATCCATGGCGGATGCTCACCGATCGGAATGAAAAAGCTGTTTAAAACTTTTTTTGACGAAACTGCCCTATTATATGATACGATATTCTTTAGCGCGGGTAAGATCGGATACCAGGTCGAGGTCGCGCCTCAAGATGTTGAAAAGATGATACCGGTCACGTTTGCTGATATAAGTTCGTAGACGAAACAAAGCCGCGGACCGGTCGCGGCGACAAGGGAAAGGCAATCAATATATGGAACCACAAAACGTAGTAACACTTCTGGGAGGAGTAGCACTTTTCCTCTTCGGCATGTCGGTGATGGGCGATTCACTGAAAAAAGTCGCAGGAAACAAGCTGGAAGTCATCTTGTATAAGCTGTCTGGGAATACACTTAAGGGCGTGCTTCTCGGAACAGGGGTGACCGCGGTCATACAGTCATCGTCAGCGACTTCGGTCATGGTAGTCGGCTTTGTTAACTCGGGCATGATGAGGGTCCGCCAGGCTATCGGTATCGTGCTGGGCGCGATATTGGGAACGAGCGTAACGGGCTGGATACTTTGTTTGAACAGCTTGAGCTCAAGCGGATCGTCGATCGCGTCTTACTTAAACACAGAAATGCTGACAGGGTTCGTCGCGCTCGTCGGAATCATCCTGTGGATGGCAGCCAAGAGAAGCGCGCACAAGAACATCGGCGGTATCATGCTTGGGTTCGCAGTGTTGATGTACGGAATGAGCATGATGTCCGGCGCGCTCTCGCCGCTCAAGGAGAACGAGGCATTTATCAACCTGCTGACGAGTTTCTCGAATCCGATAGTCGGAGTGCTGGTCGGACTTCTGGTCACTGCCCTCCTTCAAAGCGCAAGCGCGGCTGTCGGTATCCTGCAGGCACTTGCAATGTCGGGATCGATCACATTCGGAGTCGCCTTCCCGATCATCATGGGCATCGGTATCGGTGCTTCCGTACCGGTCCTCGTGAGTGCTCTTGGCGCAAGTGTGAATGGTAAAAGAACGGCTTTTGTCTATCTTCTGATCGATGTGCTCGGCGCTGTGATCTGCGGGGTTGTATTCTATGCTTTGAACGCGGTGTTCCATTTCGGGTTTATGGGGAGCATCATGACGATGGTGACGATCGCGTTTGTCAATTCCCTTTTCAGATTGGCCACAGTCATCATCCTTTCCCCGTTCACAGGCCCGCTCGAAACGCTCGTGTGTAAAATATTCCCGGATTC
>JAFOKI010000303.1 GCA_017419895.1 Eubacterium sp.
CCGGGAGCAAGCAATATGACGAGCAGAGCTATAAGTGCTGCGATGATTATGAGAATTACGTATACTGTGTTCATGTCGTGCTACTCGTCGAATGCTTCGATGCCGTGAGTGTTCTCGAGCTTTCTGGCCTTTATGTTTTTTACGCGGGTAGTGAAGACTATCCAGCTGAGCGCGAACATGATCGTGGCGTATACAGGCAGCGCGCGCCACGCGAGCGAAGCTTTGAACACAAGTCCGAGGAGGATAGGCGTGACCGTCTGCGCGGACATGCTGGCTGCGTAGTAGAATCCGGTGAATCTTCCGATCTGTTTGTTCGAACAAAGCTCCACAACCATCGGGAACGAACAGTTATGCACCAGCGCCATACCGAAGCCTTTGATAGCCCATACCCCGAACAGAAGCTTTGGGAAAGCGGCTTCGCCATTGGCTCCGACGATTTCTCCTGTCGGGTGCACGAAACACATAACCGCCATCGCGAGAACGGTAACGATAAGGCCGCTCGCGATCGTCCATTTCCGTCCTATTCGGTCGGCGATCGATCCCGCGATCGCGAAGCCGATAACGCTTGCGAGTCCGCCGACTATCGTCAGGATCATCGTTGCGCTTGATACCGAGTTCAGGTAATAGATGACGTAGTTTCCGATATATGTTCCGATAGCGTTGTCTGCCATGAACCAAAGGAATTCCGCGCCGAGTATGGCCATGAGCATTTTTCTGTTTGCGTCGGACATCGGTCCGTTGTCGTCTACAGGCGTCTCGATGGCAGCAAGTTTTTCGCCAAGAGCAAGCTCTTCTTTAATTTCTTCTTCTATTTTGTTTTCCTTGATTGTCGCGAAAAGCACGAATGCAGAGATGACCATGAGGATGGACGCGATGATGAACGGGGTTTCGATGATCCAAAGTTTTCTGGCTTCGTCCGAAACGTTTATGTATTCTGAGAGCTTCAGGAATATGCCGAGTACAGTCGCCGCAGCGCCTCCGAAATAGCCCATGATATTGATGATACCGTTCGCTTTCGCGCGGAGCGGTTTGGGAGTGATATCCGGCATCAGAGATACAGCCGGGTTTCTGTACATCATCATGAACATCAGAACGATCGCCATCATGATAACCATCCCGACTATGTTGTTGTTATGGAAGAAAAGCGGAATGAAAGGGAAGGCGATGGCCGAAACCATTGTACCGACAAGGATGTAAGGCATACGTTTACCGATAGGCGTCTTGGTCCTGTCGGAGAGATTGCCGAAAATCGGGAGGAGTATGAGCGCGGCGAGATTGTCGCATGCCATGATGATGCCTACGATCCACTGAACGTTCAGTATCTTGTCCGGATCGCCCGCTTTCAGCTCAGCCGAGGATATATGGTACATCCTTCTCGCGAAAATGTCCGTCAGAAATGTAGGGCACCACGAGTCATACACCTGCCACAGGAGAAGGATTCCGAAGAACGCGAATCCGATCAGAAAAGTGCGCTTGTAATTCAGCCTGAGGATACCCGGTTGTGTTTTTGAGATTTTCATTTTTAACTCCGCTTTCTCATATTGATGACGAGAAACACTGATATTATAAGTATATCATGTTTCATGTAACTTGTCGTAGTTTGAGGGTGATTTCAGGTATTGGAACAAAGTCGTTACCGGGACATGAAAAAGCCCCGCCGCCTGGGTGGCAGCGGGGGCTCGACTGAAAGTTCTTATCTTTTCTTGTACAGAACGAGTTCGGGATTCGCGCCTTCCGCTTCGTAAGTGCAGATCATGATGAAATCCATGTTTGCGAGGACGCCGAAGCACCTGTCTCCGCCGAATTCCGGTTCCAGCTGGTTCCCGAGATATGTTGTATTGTCGTCAAGAAATTTCACCTTGGCACCGCCCGGAAGCCTGTATTCGAGGTTTACGTATTTCCCGACAAGCGCGTTAAGCTTTTCAAGTTTAGGCATGCCCTCAACATGCAGATCGTTGATCTCGTCTATAAGCTGTTTCTTGAACGCTTCGAACTGGCCGTCGTCGCTGAGTTCCTCATATCTTTTCCAATAATCAAGATTGGGAAGCATATTCTTCATGTATTCGCGGGCTTGATCTTCTGTGAAGCCCTGGCTCACCATCTGGGGAACGCATACTTCGATCAGGTCGTTCATATCGCTGTATGTGTATGTCCCGTCGGCATAGCACCATTTGCAGTAATCCTCGTTGAGCGTGCCGTCTTTGTTCCTGCCGATGATCGCGTCATCAAGAGGCATGCCGCAGCACTGGCATACAAGCTGGCGCGGCGACCCGAGCAGGGTATTGATGGAGACCCCGAAAAGAGCCGAGAGCAACTTGAGCGTTTCGGTGTTCGGTACGGTCTCACCGGTTTCCCAACGCGATACGGCTTGCCTGGTCACAAAGACCTTAGCGGCGAGATCGTCCTGCGAAAGGCCGTTCTTTGTTCTGAGTTCATGTAATACATCTTTTGTGGTCATATCAGCACCTCCCGCAATCTAGTCTATTACAGGGACGAAGATAATGCACGCAACCTGCTGTTGCTATTATGGGTTACGCGGCATCTTCGATTTCTTCACATCCGGTTCGGACTTCTCGGCACAGTCACGGGTTACCCATTCTCTCTAGTTTTTGATACCATCTTCAGGAATCTTTTGTCGTTCATCTGCTCGTTGGTCAGATATTTTCCGTCATGGAACAAAGCGTATGTTGTGACCGGTGTCGGCGCGTTCTGCGCTTCGTTTTTTGTGACGATATGTACTGCTTTGAACGGAATGCCATGTTCTTTTGCGGTCTGCTCAACTATTGGAACGTACTTCGCGTTGAACGGGCATTGGTTCGTATAATACAGGATGTAACCGGATCCGTCCGCATGGGGATGTTTGGCGCAGGCTTTGAACCTCGGCGTCTCCGCATCGGGCGAAAAGGGAAGATACCAGAGCTGAATGCCGTTATCTGATTCGTCACAGACTGTGAAACCTTTGTATTTCAGGTATTTCGGATCGGCGAGAAACGGTTTTTTCTTCGCGGAGCTCAGGATGCAAAGTCCTTTTCTGCCTTTTCCTTTACTATCATCGATACATGCAGCAAGCAGATCGTTCGAATAACCGTGTCCCTTGAAAGAGCCTGAGACCCACAGACAGTCGATATACATGTATCCGTCAGCATCGATCGGGTTCCACGCGTTCTCCGCCGGAATGTATTCAATGAAGCACTTGCCGCGCTCCGTGCTTTTCAAAAACACAAGTCCATCGTCGAATCGCTCCTCAAGCCATGCTTTTTTTGAAGCGACCTGAACGTCTTTGTTGTTGGAGATGGCGCAGCAAATGTGTTCGGACTCGAGATTGTCTTTTGTGACATTGATGTATTCCATTGATGTAGTCCTTTCCTGAGCCTATTTCATCCTGATTGGATGCCGTATGACGGTTTTCAGCTTCTCCGGAGCGGTTTTTCTTGCGTCGCTCAGATAAATCTCATGGTGCAGCCTCCGGTCGGTGATGTCAAGGACATATCCTTCCTTCTCCATGTAGTCGTGCATCATCTGCACTGTCGCAGGTTCGTCGTCATAGGGACCGATATGCATGCACTGTACGCACAATCCTTCGTCATAAGTCATGAATTCGACTAGTGAAAAATCTTGTTTCTTTTTCTTTGATGCTTCTGCTTTCGCCCAGCTGAAGTCGGATTCTGTAACAAAGTCAGGCAGGCGGATCACCGAGATCCAGTTAAAGTCTTCTTTGTGCGAATAGTCGACACCGGAAACTCCGTCCTGCCACCAGAAGCCTTCCAGCGGCGGAACGACATAGTCGAAATAACCGTCGATCTGATGATCGCCTTTTTTACTCATCTTGATCGTAAATGCTATGCCGTAAAGCAGACCTATCGACTGTTTGTATTCGCCGTCTTCAGTGTTCGGATCTCCATGACCGCGAACAGCGATATAGTTCATGCGGGGCACTGTCACGATGGACGGTTTGTTTTTCGGCATGTAGAATTCTTTGTATTCTTTTTTGAAGTCAAAGGCCAATGTTATTCCTCCAATCATCTTTTGATGTCATGTCTATATGATCGATTGCCCGAGCCGCGCGGCTTTTTCCAGATCTTCTTCGCGAACTTCGCCTTTTTCCCTCGCTCCGCAGGCCAGAACCATCCCCGCATCATCCAGATGAAAGAAATCCAGGACGAGTCTGTACTGGGTGATGATCGAATCGAACATCTCGGGAAGCTCTGCAGCTCCGACAAGTATAAGTCCGAGTTTCCGGATCGCGAAGCGGCTGCGCATCGGCGTATGCAGCCTGTCAATCACTGCTTTCAGCTGAGCGCTGAGACCGTAAAAATATACAGGCGAGGCGATGATGAGAACATCGGCCCTACAAAGCTTCCCGTAGATGATCTGCATGTCATCCTTCTGCGCGCACACGTTCCCATCGCTAAAGTAGCAGGCATTACAGCCTTTGCAGGGAGCAACTTTTGAGTCGTGGACCGATATGACTTCGACTGTGTTACGGTCTCCTGCACCTTTGACGAAAGCGTCTACCAGTCTGTCCGTGTTTCCGTTTTCCCTGGGGCTTCCAGATAGTACAACGATTCTGCTCATATGCATCTGTCCTTTGTTAAACAATATTGTAGGATCTATCTGTCATCCGATATGAAATGCTTCAATTCTATAGACGGATTCAGAAGTTCTGTTCTGAAGAATTCCGGGAAATAGCGTACCGGATCGTCCGGTGCTATCCAGCGTAGATGCTCTTTCCGGTCGTCCTCGGTAAAGCTGCTGCTTATCGGAACGAAATCGTCCGGAACTTTCATATAAAAATAGAAAGAAATCTCATAAATGGTTTTTCCGAAATTCGGAGCGGCATCACCGTAGAAATAGTTTTCATGGATTAACCCCAGCCAGTCTATATCCAGTCTGACACCGGTTTCTTCGAATACTTCACGGATCACTGCCTCTTCAGCGGTCTCGCCGAACTTTATCCTGCCGCCGACTGAATACTGATACTCGGGGTACTTGCTGCTGCCGACCATAAGCAGTTTTCCGTCTTTCAATATGATGGCTCCTGCCCGGATATTTATCAACCCGTCCCCGCACGGGACGCACATGTCTTTGTTCATTATTCTTTCCTTCAAGAAACTCATATATGCCGCAGTCAAAAACTATGACTTAACCGTTTTCATCCGCGCATACGAATCATTCATACTTGAACTCATGCTCGGCGTCATCGATCGTAAAGTTCGTGTAGTACAGAATATTCGCATCGGTGTCGATGCGGCTGAAGAACGAGTACTCGGGAAGCCTGTAAGAATTGTCATCAGCAGTGAAATCGTATTCTTTGCATTCTTTTGCGTAAAAATACGGTATCAGATAGATTTCCATAAGATCGGCCGGGTAGCCGGAAGCCGCTCTGTCGTCATCTGTCATCATGAAATAGTCAAGAGTGAAACTATCGTCGGTCTTATCCGCTTTCAGTCCCCAGGTGGCATCGGTGTGATAACCTTTTCCGTCCAGTTCCAAGAATGTCCATCCGTGATAACCGATGCTGTCTTCGGTGCCATAGTTCGAAACATCGATAGCGTCTATCCCATTCTGAAGAAGGAGATACGCATATAAAGGACCGAAGTCCGCGCAGATCCCTTTCTTATATTTCATACAGGCGCAGAAGGAACCGTCCTTCGAACTGTCGACTGTTCCGTCGGTGTCGTATTCGTAGTTGGAGACGATGTAGTCATAGAGCGCGAGGCATTTCTCGTAATCGCTGTAATCGGATTTGACATAGGCATTCATTATGTCTTCGATATCGCGTTTGAAGTTCTCCTGCCTTTCGAGAAAGTCTTCTTTTGACTTAGTGTAGTATATGCGCCCGATGCCATTTTCGTAAGGAATGGAGCCGTCGGGGCTTATGCCTGTGATCTGCATGCAGGCGACAGGGTAGAGCTGATTGTGTGTCACTTCGTCCATGCAGAAATCGTAGATCTTCTGGCTGGCGCACTCGAACGTATCTTCACCCGTCTGCAGCGCGTCACAAAGGTTGAAAAATGACTCGCGGTAGTCATCCGGGTAGCAAGCATCCAGAAAGCATGGGTAAACGTGAGTATTGAATTCAAAAGGCACGGCTTCCGGCATCGTTTCGGCGGAACCGGCTTCTTCAGGAACCTGAACAGAAGCCTCGACCGACGATGCCGCTCCGGCGGACGTCGTTCCTGATGATGCGGCATCGGTCGCTTGTGAGCATCCCGACAGTATCAGCATCACAATGATCAATGATGATATCAATATGTTTTTTGCTCTAAACATAGTTCCTC
>JAFOKI010000043.1 GCA_017419895.1 Eubacterium sp.
TCGTAAGGCGCGCCGCTGCAATAGATGACTTCGTCACCCGGCCTTAATATCCCGAATAGTGTTATGGCAAGAGCATGAGTCCCGTTTACGATCTGAGTCCTTACAAGAGCGGCTTCAGTACCGAAAACCTGGGCATATACCCTTTCAATCCCGTCTCTTCCGGCATCATCGTAGCCGTAACCGGTATTCCACGAAAAATGGCGGTCCGCAATCCTTTGGTCGCGGAACGCTTTTACTACTTTATATTGATTGGCAGCCATAATATCGCCTAAAGCCGCGAATCTGCCTGACAGTTTTTCTTCAGCGCGTTCTACAAAAGCCGCAGTCTCTTCAGAAACACTGAATCCGCCGGCAAGCAGCTTTGCTTTGTCACTCATCGGCTCCACCGCCTTTCAGACCTTCTTTTCTTTCGATTTCCCACTCCATGTCTTTCACAAGATCGCGTTTGACGTTTTGTTTCTGTCTGGCGTACAGCTGCGTGGTCGTCACCTGTTCGTGATCCAGAAGCGCAGCCACGTCATAGATCGAATTCCCGCGGCCGATAAGACTTGTCGCTGCTGTAGCTCTGAGTTTGTGCGGGCTGTAGCCGGATGCGTGAGATGTATGCATCGCGATCGATGTATATTTCTTTACCAGCTCTCTTATCTGGCGCTCTGTCATTCTTTTTCCACGGTTTGACAGGAACAGAGCGTCTTTTTCATGTTCCTCAAGTTCCGAATCAGCCTTGCGTTCATTGTTTATGTAATCCTGCAGTACTGAAGTGACGGATTGATTGAGCGGCATCAAAGATTCTTTTCCGCGCTTTCTGTATATCTTGAATTCTCCCCTGCTCCAATTGAATGATGAAACGTTGAGCTGCTGGAGTTCTGATAGTCTCAATCCGTAAGTGAGGAAGAGTATAAGTATTGCTTTATCGCGTTTCTTGGTCTTTTCCCAATAGGCATATTCGTGCTTTGTGAGCCCTGTTCCGTTCGAGACCGCGTCAAGCATGATCATGACCTCGTCATCCTGAAGCGCTTTTATCTCTCGTTCCGATACCTTCTGGACTTTTATCGGGTCAAATCCATCTGTAATATTCCTGTCGACGAGTTCATCCCTGTAGAGCTGCTTGAACAGGACAGAAACCGAAGACTTTTTCCTGGCAAGAGTCTTGTTGTTATTCTCGTATATAAATGTGGCGTCTTCCGTTTCGACCTTGTATCTTCTGCAGTAGTCGATGAACATGTTTACATCAATGGCCTTAACGCGGTTCAATTCAGCAAGTTTGATGTTCTTTATCTCATCGGCTTCCGTAAGTCCTGTCTCGTCGATGAGGTATTGGAAGAAGAATCTTATGTCGCGGAGATACGCGAGCCGTGTCATCGGCAGAACGTTGCCTCTAAGATACGCAAAATAACCCCTCAGATATTTCGGGAGTTCTTTTTCGATTTCCTCGCAGTCCGTGATTATCGCGTTTTCTTTTTCCACGACATTGTCCGGTTTGTCGCTTTTGTTGTGGATGCGTATTTTCTTTACTGCCAACTCTACGGTTCTCCGTTATTTATAATCTTACAAAGCCGCCCTTCGGGCTTTGTTAATCACAATGCTCAAGTTTCCCTTTGACAAAGCTCACTATTTCGGCAAACGCTTCATTCTGATCCGTATATGCCGACAGATTGAACCATACGGCGTCTTTGTAGCGCCTGAACCACGTCATCTGCCGTTTGGCATAATGTCTGGTATTTCTTTTAATGAGCCGCACCGCTTCTTCCATGTCGTATTCGCCGTTGAAATGGTCTATCAGCTCTTTATATCCTATCCCTTTCATCGAAATGTCAGAAGCAGTGAGTCCCATAGCCATGAGACGTTTTACCTCATCCGCAAGCCCCTGTTCCATCAGGATATCAACGCGTCTGTCGATCCTGTCATATAGCTCGGCTCTGTCACGCTCAAGGCCTATAAGTATTATACCGTAGTCAGCGGTGCGTTTCAGATCCTTAGAAAAATCCATCACACGCTCACCCGACATAGCAGCTTCCACAGCTCGGACGAGTTTTTTAGTATTGTTCGGATGTATCCTTTCAGCAGCTTCATGATCAAGCTCTGTGAGTATCTCATGTAGTCTTCCCGGCTCATCCTCTTCCATGGCATAGAGCGCTGCACGTGTCCCGTCATTTGCCGGACGTGCCGCAAAGTCCATGTCATAGATAAGTGAATTCAGATAGAGGCCTGTTCCCCCTGCAATTACTGGCCTCTTGCCTTCTGCGAACAGTTGTTCTATCGCGTTCTTCGCAAGGTCGCGGTACATGGCTACAGAAAACGGTTCCCGCGGATCCACACAGTCAACAAGATGATGCTTTGCCAGGGCCTGTTCTTCCTCTGTTGGTTTAGCGCTGCCGATATCCATGTATTTATAAAGCTGCATCGAATCGCATGAAACTATTTCTCCGTTTATATTCTTTGCTATTTCGATGGCGGCGCTTGTCTTTCCGACTGCGGTCGGTCCCATAACTGCAACAATTACGCGGTCCATCACTGTATCCTCTTGAACGAACGCTCTATCTCATACCGGGTTAGCCTGATGAATGTCGGCCGGCCGTGCGGGCACGAGAACGGGTTCCCGCATGCCGCTAGCTCTTTCATGAGCGCAAGCTGTTCTTCAGGCGCAAGCGCATCATTGGCTTTCACAGCGCTTTTACACGAACGTGTTATGAGTTTGTCTATAACAGTGATGTTCTTGATATCACCTTCCGTTTCGATATTGTCGAGGAAATATCTCACGAAATCTTCGGCTTCGCCAATCTCCATATATGTCGGAATACCATTAATTCTGTATGTTCCGGGACCGAAAGGTTCTATGTCGAATCCCATGTCTCTCAGGATCGGTATCCAATCATCTTCCGTGGATGAGAGAGCCGGATCCGTCTCAACGATTATTGGCATCAATATGGACTGTATAGCTTTATCGGAAGCCAAGTATTCACCTACCAGCTTTTCATAGAACACTCTTTCATGCGCTGCGTGCTGGTCGATCAGATAGAAACTGTCGCCGTCACATGCCATTATGTATGTATTGAACAAAGAACCGAGGATCCTGAGCTCGCTGAAATCGAAAGACATCAGTTGTCCCGGCTTCATATCGAAGTCATCTTTAGATGCTTGATATATCGCCTTTTCTTCCTTAACGATCTGCTTTATTTCTTCAAGTTTTGTCTCTTCTTCGCGTTTAGTTTTCAGTAATTGTTTTATGTCTACTTGATTTCCAGGTTTTTTGTTAAAATATGATACGCTTCCTGAATCTTGAATTCTCTTGAATGACGGTGTCGGTGCAATCGCCTCTGTCGTCTCCTCCGCGCTGACTGATGTGATCGTGTCTCCGATATGGCTTACGGATTCTTTTTCCGCAAGCGTAAGACGTATGGCGCGCGAAATGAAATCAGTGACTGCTTTGTCATCATGGAAACGCACTTCCCGTTTCGCCGGATGGATATTAACGTCGAGAGTGCCGGGTTCAGTTTCCAGCATAATAAACGCGACGGGATATCTTCCCTCGAACATTCTTTGTTTGTATCCGTCTTTTATGCCTCTAAGCATGACTGGGCTGTCGACAACCCTTCCGTTGACAAAGCATATCTGGTCTCGTCTGCTCGTTCTCGTCAGCGAAGGCCTTGAGATGCAGCCGCGGATGCTTATATCGCCTTCCCTGTATGCGAGTTCCGTCAGTTCCTTATATTCTTTCTGTCTGTAGACTGAAACGATGGCATTCTTGATGTTTCCATCGCCGGGCGACGTGAACACTGTTTCGCCATTGTTTATCAGCGTCATCTTTACATTCGGATAAGCTACCGCAAGTTCAGAAAGCAGCGCTATTATCCTCGAACTCTCCGCACCGTCATTTTTGAGAAATTCGCGTCTCGCGGGTGTATTGTAGAAGAGATCCGTCACGATGATCGTCGTTCCTTCGGGAGCTCCCACAGGTACGTTTTCGATGACAGTGCCGCCGTGCACGACAACACGTCTTCCGACAGGAGAATCCGCAGTTTTCGATATCATCGTCGTCCTTGTCACGGCAGCTATACTCGCCAGTGCTTCTCCCCTAAAACCTAGGCTCTCTATTCTGTCAAGGTCGGACGCCTTTTCGATCTTGCTTGTCGCGTGGCGAAGAAAGGCTGTACTGCATTC
The DNA here is from genome assembly GCA_017419895.1 of Eubacterium sp. Classification (GTDB taxonomy): domain Bacteria; phylum Bacillota; class Clostridia; order Peptostreptococcales; family Anaerovoracaceae; genus Aminicella. Next base: position 4,162 of record JAFOKI010000043.1, read on the forward strand.
ATCAGGATCGATGCCGCATCCGTTGTCAGTCACTCGTATATATGTCTTTCCGCCGTTTCTGATTTCGACTGTCACCGAAGTCGCTCCAGCGTCAATAGAATTCTCTGCGAGTTCTTTTACAATAGAAACAGGGCGTTCGATTACCTCTCCCGCCGCTATCTTATCTGAAACATTTTTGCTGAGTACCCGGATCAATCAAGCATCTCCTTTAGTTCTTCAAGTATGCGTATCGCCTGTGAAGGCGTGACTTCCATAATATCTATTTCCCTTAGCCTTCTGACTGCATCCGAACCAGCAGTGTCGAAGAATGATATCTGCCTTGGCTCCTCAGGCTTATTAGAGGCCGAAAACGCGTCTCTGAGCGAGGAAGACGATTCCATGGATGCAAACCTTTCCAGCTTTGTTTCTGCGTTCTGAAGGAGCGCGAGAGGCACTCCCGCAAGTCTTGCGACGTGTATCCCGTAGCTTCTGTTCGCGGGTCCCGGAACTATCTTGTGAAGGAAAACTATGTCTCCTCCTTCTTCCGAGACATCGACGTTCAGATTTCTGACTCCGTCCAGTTTATCCTCCAGTACAGTGAGCTCATGATAATGAGTCGCGAAAAGTGTCCTTATTCTGCGGTCTTCTTTGCATAGATATTCAACGGCTGCCCATGCTATCGAAAGGCCGTCATATGTGCTTGTTCCGCGTCCGATCTCATCGAGGATTATCAGACTTCTCTCTTTCGAGTTTCTGAGTATATACGCGAGTTCACTCATCTCTACAAAGAATGTCGACTGACCCTGTGCAAGGTTGTCCGATGCGCCTATCCTCGTGAATATCCTGTCGACTATGCCGATCCTTGCTTTTTCCGCGGGAACAAAGCAGCCAGTCTGAGCCATCAGCACTATCAGAGCAGTCTGGCGCATGTACGTCGATTTACCTGACATATTCGGACCGGTTATTATTAGCATCGAGGAATCCTTGTTGTCCATGTATGTATCATTGGACACGAAAAGCCCGTCCCGCTGCATCTGCTCGATGACAGGATGTCTTCCCTTCTCGATTTCTATCACAAAGCTGTCGTCTACCGAAGGTCTGACATAACCATTCTTGTTTCCGACATAAGCGAAGGATGCGATTACGTCAAGCTCCGACACAGAACGCGACGTCTGCTGCAGCTCCGCAATATGGAGCGCGATTTCCTCTCTCAAAGCTGTGAATATCTCATATTCGAGCTTGTTGATCCTCGTCTCGGCATTGAGAACGAGACCTTCCATCTCTTTCAGCTTTGGCGTTATGAACCTTTCGGCGCCGACAAGGGTCTGTTTTCTTATGTAATCATCGGGAACCATGTCAAGGTTCGAACGGGTGACTTCGATATAGTAGCCGAAGACTTTGTTGAATCCGACCTTGAGATGGGTTATCCCGGTCCGTTCTTTTTCTGCGTTCTCCAGACCCGCGATCCACGTCTTGGCATCTCTTATCGAATCCTTGAGACCGTCAAGTTCTTCCGAGAAGCCGGATCTGATCAGCCCACCTTCTTTTATGGTTACCGGGGGATCCTCTACGAGCGATCTGTCGATCATATCGGAGATAAAGCCAAGGTCAGGAAGACCGGCCAGAATGTCCTCCAACATATCGCAGGACATATCTTCCAGACAGCTTCTTATTTCCGGAATCACGGCTATCGAATCCCTGAGAGCCTTGAGGTCCCGGCCGTTGGCATTTCCGGACGCGATCCTTCCTGAAAGCCTTTCGAAATCGTAGATATCCTTCAGCGCTTCCCTGATATCATTCAATATGAGCGGATTGTCCGTGAGTTCCTCGACAGCATCGAGCCTTCTGTTTATCTGATCTTTATCATTCAGCGGCTGTCGGAGCCATTGCTTCATTTTTCGGGCACCCATTGCAGTGCCGGTCCTGTCAAGTACTCCGAGGAGCGAACCACGTGTCTGTTTGTCGTACAGAGTTTCCGTGATCTCGAGGTTGCGTATCGTCGACCTGTCGAGCGCCATCGTGCTTCCTGTCTCGTAATACACACAATTTGTGATCTGTCCGAGTGACTGCATCTGTGTTTCAAGAAGATACCCCGCGAGTGCGCCGGCGCTCAGTATAGAATAAGTCCTGCCGTCAAGGCCTAAAGCGGTGAGCGACATGCCTCCGAACTGCGCTCTAAGTGATTCCTTTGCCGATGTCTCTGTATAATATGAATCCGGCAGCACGTTAACAAAGGCGCCTGCTGCGTTTCTTAGTTTTTCTTCACCGTATGACTCCGCAAAAGACGCATTGACGATCATCTCCTTCGGGCCTATCTTGACGAGCTCGTTTATAAGGTCTTCTGCAAGAGCGGATCCATACGTCTTTTCCGTTGTCCTCATCTCACCCGTTGATATGTCGCAGTAGGACACCGACATGGCTTTGTCGTCGAGGTATGCAGAGGCAAGATAATTGTTTTCCCTCTCGTGCAGTATGGCACCGGATGTCACAGTTCCGGGAGTCACGACTTTTACCACACCGCGCTTAACCATTCCCTTGACTTCAGCCGGATCCTCAAGCTGCTCACATATCGCTACGCGGTAACCCATTTCGACGAGCTTTGCTATATAAGTATCAGCGGCATGGAAAGGAACGCCGCACATTGGCGCTCTTTCTTCCAGTCCGCAGTTTCTTCCGGTCAATGTGAGTTCGAGAAGCTTTGAGACGAGTTTTGCGTCGTCGAAGAACATCTCGTAAAAATCACCGAGCCTGAAAAACAGTATATCATCCGGATACTTATCCTTTATATCCAGATATTGCTGCATCATCGGCGATAATTTCATTTATTTATTACCTTCTAATTCTTCATGTGCCGCAGCAGCGATATCCGCCGCAGCAACTGTAATGTCTTCAAGTTCCGATGCGGGATCACGCGTCAGATAAAGCAGAAACTCGATGTTTCCCTTCGCGCCTCTTATCGGCGACCAGCTTAATCCCGCAGGGTAAAAACCATTTTCCCGTGCATACCCGCATACGTCCAGAATGGCTTTCCTGCGAACTTCCGGATCACGGACGATACCCTTTGAATTCTTCATTTCTTCACGTCCCGCCTCGAACTGCGGTTTGACCAGGCAGACTGCCGAAGCAGCATCATTCAGTACTTTTGCAGCCACCGGAAGTATGTGCTTAAGAGATATGAATGATACGTCCACACCAGCAAAATCGAGCTTTTCAGGGATCGTTTCCGGATCAAGATACCGGAAGTTGGTTTTCTCCATATTGACGACCCTGGGGTCATTTCTGAGCTTCCAGGCCAGCTGTCCGTAACCGACATCAACGGAATAGACTTTTGCCGCGCCGCTTTGGAGCATGCAGTCAGTGAAGCCTCCGGTAGAAGCACCTATATCTATGCAGTTTTTACCCGTAAGATCGATTTGGAAACTCTTGATCGCTTTTTCAAGTTTGAGCCCGCCTCTTCCGGCATATGGACAAGTATCTTCCCTGACTTCGATCACGGCTTCAGTGTCGATTTTGGTACCGGCTTTGTCGCTCAGATTTCCATCAACGAAAACCACACCCGCCATTATTGATGCTTTGGCGCGCTCCCTTGTTTCAAAATATCCGCGTTCAACAAGCAGTATGTCAAGCCTTTCTTTCAATTTCTTCAAGTATCCTTTCAGCGATGCTTTCTGCATCAAGCCTGTATTTTTCTCTCAGATCGTTTGGAGCTCCGTGTTCTATAAAGATATCCGGCCATCCGAAGCGCTGTACTCTGTATCCATCAGGAACCGCTGCCGCGAGCGCTTCCCCGAAGCCTCCGGCAAGAGCTCCGTCTTCGAGTGAAACCAGATTTGTTGCATCTGCATCGAGGCATGAAAGATCCATGGGTTTTACGGTACGGACATCCACTATCCCGGCATCCACGCTTTTTTCCAGAAGGATTTTTCTGACTTTGACGGCCGTCTCAAGCATAGTTCCCACAGCCCAGATATCAATATCGCATCCTGATGCTATTCTCAGGTTCGAAATCCCTTCATGAAGATTTGAACCCTTCCCTTTAGACAAAAGCATTTTCACTTCCGGATCGGTAAGCACACAGCCGCGTGGATATCTTATCGCGACCGGTCCGTCAACGTAGAACGCGTATTTCAACATGTCTTTCATCTGTTCGCCGCTTGCCGGAGTCAGTATCATCATGTTCGGTATCGATCTCAGATATGAAAGATCGTACATACCGTGATGTGTTTCACCGTCCTGCCCGACCGCGCCTGCCCTGTCGATCGCGAATATGACCGGGAGATCCTGGAGACATACGTCTTCTACGATTTGGTCATACGCTCTCTGAAGGAATGAATCGTAAATTGCGACGAGCGGTCTGATACCGCAGGACGCAAGTCCCGCAGCCATTCCCACAGCGTGCTGTTCGGCGATCCCCACATCAAAGAATCTATCGGGGTGTTTTCTCCTGAATTCCGAAAGGCCGACTGCGTCTCCCATCGCTGCGGATATAGCAGCAACATCATTCCTTTCTTCTGCGATCTCCAGCATCGTTTCTCCAAGAACATCGGAATAAGAACGCGTTTTCGCGGACTTTTCTTTACCCGTTTCCTTGTCGAAAGGTCCAATACCGTGAAACTTGTCAGGATCTTTCTCCGCGTTCAGGTAACCCTTGCCTTTTTTTGTTATTATATGAACTACAACGGACTCTTCCGAATTCTTGGCCTGCTCAAGGGTATCCATCAGTTTTTTGATGTCATGACCGTCAATCGGTCCGAGGTATGTAAAACCGAACTCTTCAAAAAGGATGCCCCCGCCGATCATCATATACTTGATTATGTCTTTTGAACCGGCCATAGCCCTTGCGATATCGTGACCGACTATCGGCATTTTATCAAGTCTGTTCTTAATTTCACGTTTGGCTCCCGCATATCTATGGGATGTTCTGAGCTTATTCAGATGTCTGGAGACTCCTCCGATGTTCTTCGAAATCGACATGCCGTTGTCATTGATGACAATTATGACTTTCGAATCCGAAGAACCAATGTTGTTGAGAGCCTCATATGCCATACCTCCGGTCAGAGAACCGTCCCCGATCACGGCTATTACCTCGCCGCTTTGTCCGAGAATATCACGCGCGTGTGCCATTCCGCTCGCTGCTGAGATAGATGTGCTCGAATGTCCGGTTTCATATACATCGTGCTCGCTTTCACGTCTTTTCGGAAAACCGCTTAGGCCTCCTGTCTGTCTGAGCGATGAAAAGCCTTCCGCACGACCCGTAAGTATTTTATGAACATATGACTGATGACCGACATCCCAGATGATTCTGTCTTTCGGACTGTTGAATACTTTATGAAGCGCGATAGTGAGTTCGACAGCTCCGAGATTTGACGCAAGATGACCGCCTGTTCTCGAAACACTTTCGATTAAAAACTCCCTGATCTGCCATGCGAGCAGATCGAGTTCATCACTGTCCATGTTCTTTAAATCGTCCGGGAAGTTGTATTCTGTGATTTTTGATTTCATGCCGTTTTCCTCCCGCCTGCTGAGCAGGTTCAGTCAGATAACAATACTATTTGCTTCTCTTCTCGAGTTTTTCGGCCAGTTTGCGGAAAAATTCCGTATCACCGTCTATCTCATCCAAAGCCTTAATCGCCAGCTGCGAATGCTCGTGCAGCTTTTTCCTGGCTTCATCCAGTCCGTATACCGAAACAAAGGTCAGTTTGTTCGCTGCTTCATCGCTTCCGACCGGTTTTCCTATTTCCTCCGTAGTACCGGTTACGTCAAGTATATCATCGGCTATCTGGAATGCGAGTCCCAGCTGCGACGAGTATTCGTCCATGGCTTTGTGGAGCTCGGGTCCGGCACCGCCCAGATAAAGCCCGGCTTTTATCGATGCTTTTATCAAAGCTGCTGTTTTATTCAGATGGATGAATTCCAACAGCTCTTCTGATGCTGTCTCTCCTGCGTTTTCAGCTTCTATGTCCGCGACCTGCCCAGCGATCATGCCGTTCACACCGCTTCCCTCAACGATTGTTTTTGCGGCGAGTATCCTTGATTTCATCATATCAGCAGGACATCCCGATATGTCATTGATCATGACCTCAAATGCTGAATTGAGAAGTCCGTCACCAGCAAGAGTTGCCATCCCCGCGCCGTAAATCATGTGATTCGTCGGTTTTCCGCGTCTCAGCTCGTCATCGTCCATTGCAGGAAGATCGTCATGAACCAGAGAATACGTGTGTATGAATTCGATCGCGCATGCATAAGGCATTGCGACTTGTATGTCACCACCCGCAAGTTCGCATGCGGCGAGCATCATGACAGGTCTGAGCCTTTTGCCGCCGGCAGTAAGGCTGTAAAGCATCGAGTCGTGAATAGTTCTGGCATGGTACAGCACTGCCGGAACCATTGCCGGAAGTCTTTTCTCCACAAGTATTCTGTATTCGTCGAAGGTTCTCATATCAATCACGTCCTTCCGATCCCGCTTCTTCTTCGAACTGCTCTATTTTCTGTCTTGCGCTGTCCAGAATGCCGCGACAGACTTTATAGTCTTTCATTCCTTCTTCATAATATTTTATTGCATCCTCAAGATCCGTATCCTGTGATCTTATTTTTTCCGCATTCTGCCTCAGTCTCAGAAGAGCCTGTTCAAATGTGTCGTTCTTTTTATCGGTCATTTTACACCTCCGCGGAAAGCGATTCGATAACCGATTCCGCTTTACCGTCTTTCATGTTTATAGTGTACCGGTCCCCTACTTCCATCCCGGCAATACCCGTTACCGGTTTACCGTTTACATCCCTGATAACAGCGTATCCCTTTTCTACTATTTTCGAAGGATCGCTCAACTCCAACGAAAGCCGGTACTCTTCAACTGCACGCTCGTTTTTTAAGAGCCGCTCCTTGAGCGAATTCAACATTTCATGTCTGATTCTGTCCGTCATAAGTTCGGAATACATGAACCTGTTTTCAAGTTCCCTGAAAAACTGCCTTTTCAGGATTTCTATCTCATCAGCAAGTTCACCGGTATCAGGAACTGCTATAACACCTGCTTTAGTCGGTGTTTCCGCACGTACATCGGCAACCAGGTCGGCGATCGAAAAATCGATTTCGTGACCAACTGCTGAGATAACCGGTATTTTTGACGCAAAAATGCTCCGCGCGACACACTCTTCGTTGAACGGCGAGAGTTCCTCCATAGAACCGCCTCCCCGTCCCACTATCAGAATGTCTGTCTCGGGATGAAGCCTGTTCGCTGTGTCGATGGCACGGGCTATCTGTTCGGCCGCTCCTGTACCTTGGACTGCCGCAGGGTATATCATCACGTCAACAAAGCTGTTTCTTGCGGTTATGTTTTTCAGTATATCCTTCACTGCTGCGCCGCCCGGGGAAGTGACTATTCCTATTCTTGCCGGAAAAGCCGGTAGCTGTTTCTTGTATTTCGGGTCGAAAAGCCCTTCCTTTTCGAGCTTCTCCTTCATCCTGAGGAATTCCTCAGCCAGTTTTCCCAGCCCCTTCTCTTCTATGTCATTTACCCATAACGAATAAGTGCCGGTCTTTTCATAAACATCGATCGTACCGGTTATTATAACTTCCATTCCGTCCGTTATCCTGAACGGAAGGACCGGCGTTTTTCCGCGCGAAACCTTGCACGCAATCTTGCTCGAATCATCTTTCAGATCGAAATACACCATTCCGTTCCTGTGATAATTGACACCGGAAACCTCACCCGTCACTCTTACGTTTATGAGCAGCGGATCAGTCTTGAGTATTCTCGCGACATAGGCATTCAGTTCACTTACTTTTATCGGTTTTAAGGCCATATTCTTCCCTTCCGAGAAGCGCTGTTCCTACCGCGTTGTCGGATGAAAGCCCCGGTTCCCCAAATACGATCCCCGGATATTTCTTTCCGATCTCACTTCTCAGATACCTGCTGGCCGAGACTCCGCCTGCCAGCAGTACGTTTGCAGTTTTATATTTGTCAGACAGATATTCCGCCATTCCTGTAATCGCTTCCGCTATGCGGCTGAACAGCGATACAGTGATTTCTGTTTCCGGGACATGATTTTCGATCGATCTTTGACAAGCGGTCTCGATGCCGGACAGATTAATATAACCATCTATTATCTTGATTTTCGGCAGCATCGTCTTAGTTTTACCAACTTCAGACCCCGTTGCTGCAATTCTGTCAAGCTCTTTCCCGGTGGGAAAACCATATCCCATGGCTACTCCCGCTCTGTCTATAAGCTGTCCAAACGATATGTCTTTCGTCCCTCCGACTATACTGTAATTACACCCGTTTTCCGTTCTCTCACAAAGCACGCACTCGGTCGTACCTCCCGATAGATGGAACATTATATATCGTGCGGAGTTTTCAAGCTTTGTTCTGTGGGCAGCAGCATATATATGCCCTTCCTGGTGCGAAAAACAGTAAAGCGGAACAACAAGAAGCCTTGAAAATGCTTTTGCGAAGGATTCACCGGCCATAAATACCGGCATATACGAACCGTCCTGAGGTCTGGGCTTTGTCGAGACCGAAACAGCAGCGATCCGTTCCTTTACGCCGGGAATGTCACATATTTCATCGATTATTTCAGGCATGTTCCTTATGTGCTGAAAAAGCGCTTCCTGCTGACGCAGACCACGCTCTCCCTGCTTCACATCCAGCAGCTTCCGCTCGTCTTTCACTACGCTGCCGTCGAGTGAGACAAGTGCGGCCGATGTCGTATAATTGCTTGTATCTATCCCGAGAATGAGGTTCCTCATCTCGCTTTACTCCTAATCAGGCTTCCAAGGATCCCATTGATGAATACAGGCGCGTCATCCGTGCCGTATATCTTGGCAAGATCGACCGCTTCGTTTGCAGATACCGGATCAGGAATGTCATCCCAATACAGTATCTCAGCTGCGGCAAGTCTTAAAATGGCAAGGTCGGGTTTTGCCATTCTGGCTGTGCTCCATTTTTCACTGAATTTGTCGATCTGTTCATCTATAAAGGCAGTGTTTTCAATACAAAATCTTATTACATTCTCAGCATACGGCTGCTGCTCTCCAAGGCCGGCTTCTTCTATCCAGCTTTGGATAACATCTGCACTTGTCTCGTTCAGGACATCCGATCTGTACAGTATTTTCATCACTCGTTCTCTGGCATCAGTCCTGTTCATTTTATACCTCGGTTATTTTCTCTTACGCTTATAACGTTTCTCACATTTATGTTTACTGTTGCCGTCATGTCGAATTCACTCGACAGAAATTTGGTCACGGCGCTTTGAATGTCCCAGGCGAGCTGCGGTATTCTTACTCCGTATTCGACATCCACATAAATGTCAAATTCGGTGTCAGTTCCGTTGTCAGACATTCTGACTCCCCTTACTTTACCGCCGATCATCGGAATATTCACGGGTAAGTTGGAAGAAAGCCCTGCAACACCGTCGATCCCGGATACGATACCGGCTACCTTCCGTAATATTTCCTCTTCTGTGTAAACGGCGGGGCCGCTTTGTTCGATTGATTCAGTCATAATACTCCCGCAGCCTCATTCAGTTCTCGTCATCACCGTTTGTTTCTTCCGGAAGCAGACGGAACCTGACGCGTTCTATTCTCCGTTCTTTAACGGAAAGTATAGTGAATTCGTACCTTCCGTCTTTTACTGTCCTGTTTACGTATCCGTCTTTCGGGATCTCGCCAACCAGGTCGAGGATGAATCCTCCGATAGTTTCCGAATTCTCAGATTCAAGATCTGATCCGGTAGTTTCATTCAGGTCGTCAAGAGAAACATTACCGTCAACCAGATATGTGTCATCGGCAATTTTATCGATGATTTCCTCTTCTTCATCGTATTCGTCATCGATTTCACCGACGATTTCCTCGATTATGTCTTCCATAGTGACGATACCGCTGAAACCGCCGTATTCATCAATAAGCACCGCGATGTGTTGTTTTTTACGCTGCATCTCGACGAAAAGCGTATCGATTTTCTTTGTTTCAGGAATGAAATATGCTTCTCTCAGGATCGGTCTGAGCTCAACACCGTCGAAGCCGTACTGCCTTGCACTCGCAAAGAAATCCTTCAGGTTAAGTATTCCGATTATATGATCCGGATCGTCCTCACAGACCGGTATTCTCGAATACCTGAGTTCCATCAGCTGATCCATGTATTCTTCCGGGGGGTCGTTTATGTCTATCATAAAGACGTCCGTCCTCGGGGTCATGATCTCATAAGCGAGTTCATCATCGAAACGGAAAAGACTCTCTATTCTCTTTCTTCCCTCTTCGTTGATGACTCCCGTCTTTTGTCCTTCTTCAAGAATCGACTTTACATCTTCTTCAAAAATAGCAGCTTCCTCGAGAGAAGACTTCTTTTTGAAGAACTTAAAATAAACAATTACCAGAACGACCGCGATTATGATTATCGCTATCGCTGCAATGAGAAATAATTGGCTACTGTCGGAATCCATAAGTTTACTCCATGTCACAAGTTATAACTGTTCTAGTGGTCATATCTTTTTTCTGATCAGATATCCCGGTTTTACGGGCCGGTCCATCGGTATCAGAAGTTTCTGCTGTGGATGCGGAGCCTGGCCGAGCGGTTCTCCGCTATCTCCGTCGAACAGTTTAATTTCCTGCTCGAAATACGATATATCGGGGCCGAAAACTTCGGCTGTGTCTCCCGTTATCATTTTGTTTCTTTGTTCGACAGAGGCCATCCTGGTCTTTTCGTCGTATCCGGTGACTTTGCCGACAAAGGAGTATTCCTTGATATATCTGCTTGTCTCGTAATTCTGATCAACCGCGCCTGTCGGGCCGAAGAAAAATCCTGTCGTGAACTCACGGTGGCTCGCTTTCAGGAGTTCATCCATCCAAGATTCGTCGAAACGGTATGATTCCGGATTCGCAAGGTACGCGTCAAGCGCCTGCCTGTACGCGTGCA
>JAFOKI010000006.1 GCA_017419895.1 Eubacterium sp.
GATATCGCGCTCGCGACGCATCTCCACACGGACCACTATCTCGGGCTTGAGCAATTGTCGGAATGTTACCGCGTCAGGAATCTCGTTACAAAGGGTAAAGCAGGAGATGTGATAGAACTGAGCGGCGGTGACAGGATAGAGATCCTTTGGCCGCGCGTGCGTGATCCGGACACGGACGATGAAAATGAGAACAGTCTCATTTTCAAAGTTTACGCTGGCGGCCTCACGATACTCGTGACAGGAGACTTGACAGCGGAAGGGGAAAAGATGCTGGTTGAGCGTTACCGCGGCACAGGAAAACTCAAATGCGATATCCTGAAAGTCTGTCACCACGGCTCGCGTTTTTCCAGTTCGGAAGAGTTTATCGATGAGGTATCGCCCCGGGCGGCTGTGATAGGTGTTGGGAAGAACAGTTACGGACATCCCGCGCCTGAGACACTTGTAAAATTTAAAGCACGTGGGATCCCTGTTTACCGAACTGATATGGATGGTGCAGTCGGTTTCCGGATGGATAGGGGAGAACTCGCAGTGTGCAAGATGCGATGAGTAATTATCCAAAAAAAGCATATATGTGTGGTACAATGATTATGTCAATTACTACCCGCACAATGAAAAGCAATCGTGATAATCACGATGACGTGACGTTCGGACGATAACGGGCAGAATATACTTATGTACTCAAACAAGCGAAAAGAAGACCGCGGTTTCAATGTATTCCTGAAAGAACTGAAGGAGGGGACACAGAAGAGCGTCCTGCTGTTTTCGGGTGTCGAAAGCTACCTTATCAGTTGGGCTGCGGGAAACGTCAAAAGCAAATACGTAAGAACTGGCATGGAGATGATGGACTATGCCGTTTTGGGAGAAAATGCCAGCGCGCGTGAGATAGTGGAAGCCGCGTCGACTTTTTCCATGCTTTCCGAGAAGCGTGTCGTGTGGGTGCGCGACTGGGCTTACCTCGCAGGCGCGGGATCGGCATCGAGCCTTGCCGAGAAAGACATGGCTTCACTCATCGAATATATCAATAATCCCTCGGATGGCAGTGTGCTCATTTTCTCGCACGAAAAACCAGACGGCCGGAACAGCTTTGTTAAGACGCTAAAAAAGTGCGGATCGTACTATGAGTTCGATACACTAGAAAAGAAAGAACTGATTTCGTTCGCAGTCAAGCGTTTCCGCGCAGCGGGAGTTGCGATAGGAATGGCTGAGATGGATCTTCTGATCCGCCTGACCGGTTATTACAACAAAGAGAGTGAATACCGTCTCTACAATTTTGAGAACGACATAACCAAAATCATCGCGCACACCCAGGGCGGCCGTGTGACACCTGACGACATAGAAGGAGTTGTTTCGGGAGAAGGCGACAGGTTTATATTCGATCTTCTGGACGGGATCAGCGGGAACGATAAAAAGACAGCGTTTGAGATATTGCATAACAGATTATCGCAGGATTCGTATCAGGCAGTGTCGCTCCTCGCTTCGATTGCTTCGCAGATGGAACTCCTTCTGATCGTGAGAGAGTTTATGGACAGAGCAGGAGGAAGAACAAGTTCTTACGAAATCAGTTCGTATACCAAAATGAACGAATACAGGATAAAAAAAGCGATGAACTATGCATCGCGTTATTCTCTGGAAAAACTCAGCAGTATGCTGCAGGATATTTATGAAGCCAACAGGCAGATCGTCACGGGTATGCTTGACGGAAGGACAGCTCTCGAACTGTTTGTTGCCAGGATATAGACATGTACAGGAAAGCCCTGTAAGGCCTAAAAAACGCCGTACAGACGCGTTTAGCCGGTCATGCTGTCTATCAGTTCGCTTGCGCTTGCAAGCGTGATATCAGTGATATTGTCACCGCCGATAAGTCTCGCTATCTCGGCGGTCTTTTCTTTCTCCGACAAAGCTTCTATATGAGTATATGTAGCCTGATCGTCTGTATCTTTATATATCCGATAATTGTGATCCGCCGCAGCAGCTATCTGCGGAAGATGGGTTATGCAGATTATCTGGTGTTCCTTAGAGATTTCTTTCAGCTTCCGCGCGACGACACTTGCGGTGATACCGCTGATCCCTGAGTCTATCTCGTCGAATATCATGGTAGGGATGTTGTCGTAGGACGCGGTGACGTTCTTGATTGCCAGCATTATGCGGGATATTTCGCCGCCGGAAGCGGTTTTTTCAAGCAGTCTCAATGGTTCGCCTGGGTTTACAGAAATAAGTATTTCGCAAACATCGCCTCCATTTGAAGTTATCGCGGGGGCTTTGTTTATGTTGATCTCAAGCTCTGCCTGCTTGAAATTCAGGTCAAGGAGCTCTTTCTTGATAGCGGCAGCAAGAAGTCCTGCGCTTTTTGTGCGGACTGCGGTGAGCTTTGTTACACGGTCAGTAAGCACGATTCTTTTCTCATGGAGCTCATTTTCGAGCACGACGCGGTCGGAATCGAAGTTCTCGAGGAGCCGTATCTTATCCGCAGTCTCGTCACGGAACGCAAGTATTTCTTCGATCGAGGAACCGTATTTTTTCTTGAGATTGTCGATCCGGTCGAGACGGCCGATCGCGCGGTCCACATCCCCGGGATCCATGCCTGCGCTTTCCAGAATAGAGTGAGTGTCTGAGGCGAGTTCTTTCAGGTCATAGTATATGTTCTCAAGACCGGAAGCGGTCCTGTCTATGTCGGATGAGTATGCGCGGATAGATGAAATTGAGCGGACAGCTTCCCCAAGCATGCTTAGAATATTTGCTTCGCCGCCTGTAAGTAGTTCATCGGCTGTTCCGGCGGCTTCGAAGATTTTTTCGCTGTTTTTCAGGACAGCGATCCTGTCCGTAAGTTCAGAGTCTTCGCCCGGAGTGAGCTTCGCGGTATCTATTTCCTTGATGACATGCTCGTAATAGTCACGGCTTTTGCGGCCTTCACGCTCTTTTGCGAGGAGTTCCTCAAGCTTGAGACGGGTTTCTTTGTAATTGGAATACGCCTCGGCGAACTCTGATTTTACGGGTTCTGTCTCTGCCCAAAGAAATCTCTCCACGATTTCCATATGTCTTTCGGGATCGAGCAGCACCTGGTTGTCGTACTGGCCGTGGATATCAGCAATGGCCCGGGCAGCAGTTTCTACCGCTGCTCTCGTCGTGAGTTCACCGTTGATTTTGCAGACATTTCTTCCTGCCTGCGAAATCTCTCTGATGATTGCGGTCTCAGTATCCGCATCAGAGGTGAGGAGTTGGACTACGGCTTTATCTTTTCCATGACGAACAAAGGACGAATCCGCCCGCCCGCCGAGTGCCAGATACGCGGCTTCTATCACGATCGATTTTCCCGCGCCTGTTTCGCCGGTAATGACATTGAGTCCGTCCCCGAAACTTATCTCAAGATCTGAGATAGTAGCGAAATCTTTTATACTTAGGTGATCTATCATTTCTTACTGCTCTGACTGCCGAGGCTGAATGAGTCCGTTGAACAAAGCCGATATCTCAGGCACGTTTTCATCTTCATCAACTATGACCAGAACTGTGTTGTCGCCGCCGACGGTACCGACTATATGCCGCATTCCGAGATTGTCGATCGCTTCAGCAGTCGCGCCGCCGCAGCCGGGGAGAGTCTTGACGATCATCAGATTTTTGGCAGAAACCATAGAGATGACTGTCTCCCTGAATATTCTTACGAACCTGTTGGATATAGGTGCGTCCGTGCGATTGCTTACCGAGTATTTATATTTGCCGGAAGCGGTGAGAACTTTTATGAGCTGCAGCTCCTTGATATCTCTCGAAATGGTCGCCTGAGTGACATTGAAACCTTCCGCTTTCAGCATTGCTGCAAGTTTGTCCTGTGTCTCGATCTCATTCTGTGAAATGAGTTCGAGGATCATGTTTTGTCTGGAGTATCTCATTTTTACCTCGTATTGAATGGATTCGCCGATCCGACAAAGTCGGCATTTGTCATACTTTGTCAAAAGGACTCTCACGGAGCGCAGCTTGATATCTGCGTATGTAAAGCCGGCTCGGAGTGCTTTGTTCGACATTATATCACAGTTATGAATATTTATGAATAGATTTGCATAAAATAGCTGCAAATATTCAAAACTATACCGAATCGCTAATTAGAAGGGATATGAAAACTCTAATGACACTGACAATCCCTGATCAGCAATCGCGATAGACAAACAAATGTTCTTATGATATACTGATTATTAAGCAATTTTAACGGATTAGGTGGACATGAGAATACTAGGAATTGACCCGGGTTATGCCATCATGGGATGGGC
>JAFOKI010000044.1 GCA_017419895.1 Eubacterium sp.
CTTGTGGAAATCCTCGCCCCAGCCTTCGCCGACTACCGGGCGATGGGTGACGATTATAACGCGGCGGAACTGCATTTCCTGTACGACCTTCAATGCGGTCAGCGTCTTGCCGAAGCGCATTTTGGCGTACCAGAGCATATCGTTCTGCTTTTTGAACAGCTTGACGGTCTTTCTGATGGCGTCGAGCTGCTCCTCGCGGAAGACTATAACGGGCTTATTATCGGGATGGATCTCCGTCGAAAGCAGGGATGTGCGATTTTCCTTAACGGCCTTGATGGCGTTGACCGCCGTGGGCAGATCGGTCTCAAACCACTCGTCGCCGGTCTTACGGTTGGGCTTTATCTGACGGATACCGGACGCGGTAAGTACAGAGTGGACGTCCGTATCCCTAAAGCTTTCCGGGTACGTGCCGAGGGAAGTCGTCTTGAACCTAACGGCAAGCTCTGTATGATGCAGGGTGTACTTAATTCCGGCAGTTGCCGTGTACTGCTTTATTCTTGCGCGGGCGGCCTGATTCAGAGCATTGCAGTTGGGGACGAGCACGGAAGGATCGTCGGCAGTTGAAATGGTCGCGTCGCCGATCTTCAACAGTCCCTTATGATAATCATCGGGAATAGAGATGATATAAATGAGCTTGTATTTGGTTGTTGTCTCACTTATTGCCATTGCCTTTTTCCTTTCTGATCATATCAACGAATCGTTTGCTTGATTTTCCACGCCAGTCCTGTATCCGGCAATAAATGCCGTTGTGCTTATAGATGTTGCCGCTTGAGCAGCCGGGGCAGTGAGCCGTCATTTCAACTTGTTCGGAAACCGTCATTTCGTTATCAACAATATCCCACCGAATCTGATCATTTTGGATCGGCTCTTCAAAGCAGCTGTTCGGAACAACAAATTTCAGCCCGTCCATTTGCCAGATGTTCCATGAGATGATAAGCGCGATCTTGTGCGGAAGCTTAGCCGAAGGCGCCTTCCCGAAACGAGCGATATAATAATCGATGTAAGTGAAGAGCAGGTTCTCACGGGCGAGCAAGAGATTGTCGCCCTGATACTCATAGCCGTAAACGCTTTCGAATGCGCGCTGCGCCCACTTGCACCATCCTTCCTCCGATGTTGTGTTCTCGCCTACGACACGAAGCTTACGGTCCAATAAGCCGATCCTGCGCTGCAGGGGGAGCTTTTCTCCGGTCACAGTGTCATAACGGCTGACGAGATAAGGCGCCTCACCACAGGTGATCTCAAGGCGCTGTGCGTCAACGTATTTATTCCACGGCTTTTTCGGGTCGTCAAATACGATAGGCTCGGAGTTTTCGATCCATCCCTTTTCCGTTTCGGTGTTGAATACCCCAAATCGGCCGAACCAGGCAGCGTCAACCAGATTGTTCTGTTTATTGCATACCCACGCAGGAGTGAATACCTCAGCCTTTTCACGGGTACGGCTCGCCTTTTCAGCCTTTTCTTTCGAGATGCGGGGCCGGATAAGAAGCTTGTTTTCGCCGGTAATAAGTTCGGGGAGGATCTGTGCATTAGCGTTATATTGCATGCCCATGGAGGCATAATCTGAGGTTGCCCAAAGAATGTTCCCGCCGGTCGTCTTGTCCGCAAGAAGCAGCCGCAGAAGCTTTGGATCGCTCCTGAGGATCTCGTCTTCCCGAACGTCAATGTCGGTGTAGTATTCAGTTGAGGGAGCGACGTTGGGCATGTTTAGCTTGCCTCCAAAATGCGTGTATAATAATACAGTTTATTTTATCATAATTAAGTAGGCGTTTCAAGAAACATAACCCGGAATTTGCAAAGCGCTAGATAGAAGAATGTATAGTCGTAAAAGAATATGGCGAGCCGCGTATCTTACGCGGCTCGCTGCAGACGGTTAAGTTGGCCCGGAGCCCATCTGTAATAAGCGGTTTATTATCCGAACGCGATGAATTGCTTAACACCTTGAAGCATTAGGGTAAATACGACACGCAGATTGAGTCGCTGTTCTTTTCGCATCAGCTGTTTATGCTCTTAAGCATTGCTACATAATCCTTAGGCAGACCTTCTTTTTTTGACGCAGCTATTATTTTTTCCATGTAGCCTCTTCTGAGGGATGGCCTGTCTGAAATAGGACTGTTTGAAATGTAAACAATTACTGTTGCGGGGTGCCACATGCCGATATCGACCTCAATCATTTCACGTCTGTAATACCCTCCGGCGACCCCCTCATATCCGTCGAGGCACTCGATATCAGCAGAGCAGACCTCCCACAGGAGTCCTTCCACAGTATCCGTTTCAGAGGGGACGATTGTTGCAACGCCCCTGCGGTCAAGAGAAAATCTGTAGCCATGAAGTGACGCTCTGCAACTTTTTTCTGCATAGGCACACCTATCGCGCATCTGCGTTTCATCCATGTTTGAACCATAGGCAAAGTACAGATGCAGATCCCAGTCTTTAGCTATTATCGATGCTTCTCTAAGCATTGCGGCGATAATTGAGGAATAGCTGTCACCGTATTTAGTTATCGCGCGTTTTCCGGCTTCACCGATTCGGGGATAGAACGAATACTTGCTCAGTGAATCAAGATATCCTGTAAGCCTGTCCCTCAGTTCAAATACGACAGATGATACTTCATTAACATGCTTTGTGGAGAGGACAACAGCGCTATCATTTTTGTAACAGTCCTCGGTTGCGTCCGTCACTATCAGTCCTGCACCTCCCCAAATGTTCTCCTCGCAGCTTCCGGCCAGGGTAGGCCTTACCGAAGAAGAATTAGGTGTCCATGTGCCATTTTGATATTCCTTGGTCAGTTTCTGGATAATGTTTCGCATAATGATAACCTCCTTGCGACTTGTTATGTCCATATTATAATCAAGAGGTATCATTTCGTCAGCCAACCCTGGGTTGGTTGACTTGTATTACTTTTCTGCAGGAATAATATCCATTATCAAGGAAGGGTCTAATTTGTGCTCATTTCCTTCGTCGTCAATGAATAAGCCGTATTCCTTATGGGAAAAATGACCCGACAAAGTTTCCCCACCATGTTCGACTATGCATTTTTC
>JAFOKI010000045.1 GCA_017419895.1 Eubacterium sp.
AGCAAGCATGTCTTTCGCGAAGGCTTCGGTGGCTTCCCGCGTGGCGCAGCCGGTTCCGGACACGCCGAATTCGGGGAATGTAACACAGTACATATCCCCGGACTTGAAGATTTCTGCTCTTGCCGTCCTGATGTCCTGACCGGAAGCCGGAGCGCTTTTCAATGTAATGACAGTGGACCGGCCGGGTTCATCTGAGGGCTGATATGCGGGCTCTGAAGGCGGATATGTTTCAGCCTTTGGCGGGTATGTCTGAGGAACAGTGGTGACACGCGCCTCAGTATGCGTTCTTTCAAAAGATTCTATCTGCTCGAGGATACGCCTCTTCTCCCTTAGTGCCTCAAGCTCGCGCCGGCGCTGCTCTTCTTCGGCTTTTGCGCGTTCACGTTCGGCTTTTTCCCGCTCTTCTATGCGCCTTTGTTCCTGAGCTCTCTCCATCTCGAACTTTTTCTTCTTCGAATCGTTGGATGCCCAGACGAGAAGACGAACCAAAAGCAGTACTGGAAGCGCAATGAAAACTATTGGCAGGAGAACTTCCAGAATACTTGCCAGGCCGGAAAAAATCGCATATATGATCAACAGTCCCAGACAGCCGCCACCGCCGCTGGAATCATTATCGTTGTACATAAATCACACCTCCGTTCACATTATAAACCATACGACCTTCATTTCCAACAAACACTGCGCCTGCAATCTGTTATAATAATCGTAGGAAGGCTACCTACAGTTCTCACATCCGGCGTTTATGTTTCATCGCTGCGCAGGCGGAAGGAGATAATATGGAAAACCAAGCAAACGCTAAGCACGTCAGGATACCTGTACCACAGCTTCCGATAATCCACGATCTTCCCGTGTATGATGACCTGCGTGAGCTTCTTGACGGAAGCGCCGAGAAGTATGGTGAAAAAGATGTCTTTGTTATCAAAACCAAGCGTGAGACCAAAAGCTCACCCGCGGAGTACAGACATGTTAGTTTCATTGAGCTCCGCAAGGAGATAGACTGGCTCGGAGCCGCATTCATGGACACGGGTCTTAAGGGCAAGCGTCTTGCGATAATCGGAAAGAACCGCTATGAGTGGGCGCTCGGCTACTACGCCCAGACATTCGGGCTCGGCATCGTGATCCCGCTCGACAAAGGTCTCCCTGCCGAGGAGCTCGAGACTTCCATAACAAAGGCTAAAGCTGACGTGATGCTTTTCGACAAAGACCAGCTCGGTCTCGTCAGAAGTCTTCAGGCTAAGCCCGAGTTCAGTAATCTTGAATACATCTGCATGGACCAGATCGACGGTTTCACCGGCCTCCCGGAACTTCTTGAAAAAGGGAAATCTCTCACGGAGAAGCGCATCCGCGAATATAAGGAGCTTCCCATCGACAAAGACGCCCTGGCGTTTATCATCTTCACATCCGGAACTTCCGGCAACGCAAAAGCCGTTATGCTCTCGCACTACAACATCACATTCGACATCTGGGCTACAGTCGCGCCGGAGGACTTAAGGAGCACCGACGTCAACATGGCTTTTCTCCCCTATCATCACACTTTCGGATCTACAGGTCTCAGCATGATGATCTATTCCGGTATGACGACAGTGTTCTGCGACGGTCTGAGATACATTCAGAAAAATCTGGCCGAATATAAAGTAAGTTTCTTTGTCGGCGTGCCGCTCATCATCGAATCCATGTACCGCAAGATACTCGCCGAGATCGACAAACAGGGAAAGACCAAAACATTCAGGCGCGGAGTCAGGATCTCGAGATTCCTGATGAAATTCGGGATCGACATCCGCAGAAAGCTCTTCAAAGAGATACTCGACCAGCTCGGAGGCGGCATCAGATACGTCATCAGCGGAGCTTCGCCGCTCGACGCGGACGTGGCGAGAGGCTTTGTTGACCTGGGTGTGAAAATCATACAAGGTTACGGAATGACGGAAAGTTCGCCCGTTCTCGCTGTAGAGAGCCCGGTATATCCCTGCCCCGGCACCATCGGGCATTCAGTTCCCGGCGTGACGCTCATGATCGAAGACCCGAACGAAGAAGGCATCGGCGAACTCGTCGCCCGCGGCCCGAACGTCATGCTCGGCTACTACGAGAACGAGGAAGCCACAGCAGAGATCATGGAGGACGGCTGGCTGCATACCGGCGACCTCGCGAGCCTTGATCCAAAAGGAAACATCATAATACGCGGCCGCAAGAAAAACGTGATCGTCCTGAGAAGCGGCGAGAACGTATACCCCGAGGAGCTCGAAACTCCAATCAGCTATCTCCCATATGTCGAGGAGTGTATGGTTTACGGGGAGCCGAGGCGTCCCGGCGAAACCAGAGATCCCGTCGTGTCAGTCAAGATCGTCTACGATGCGTCTAAAATCAAAGCTGAACGCGGCGCTGAGACTCCGGACGAGATCGAAACCGCCGTGAAAGCCGACATCGATAAAATCAACGAGGCTGTTCCGGCGTATAAACGCATACTGAGGCTTCGCCTGACTGAAGAGCCGATGGAGAAAACCACGACAGGTAAGGTCAAGAGATATAAGCAGAAAATATAAGTTGGCAGCGGAATACCTTGAAATGACAAAGAGAGCAGGCCTGATGGCCTGCCCTTTTTATGTTCGCCAGTTGTATTATCCGATTTTGACTATACGGTCAGCTTGTTTGAATCTTTTGCCTTTTCCCTTTTCGAAATACACCGCACCGTAGAGTCCGCCGTTCGCAAAGTATACCGACTCCAGCTCGCCCGGATTCTTGATCCGTATGCGCTTGATGTACTTCTCCTTCCGGTCGTATATGAAAAGGTAATTCTTAATAGCGTTCTTCTTGAAGCGGTTCATGACGCGGATGATCTTCCCGTCCGCGATAAGCATCCCCTGTTTGATCCAATTCCCTTTCGTTTTCACTTTGATCAGGCGCTTGGGCTTAAGCTTAGGCGACAAAACGATATAATGGAACGTGGATTTCACGGAGGCGATGAATTCATCGCGCGCCTCATCGTAAGCAATACCCGTGATACCTTTGAATCTCCTGATGAATGCAGTACTCGCGCCTTTAAGTTTCTTCGGCATTTTGAGTTTGACCACACTTTTGCGCTTTAGGGTTTCAGGGTCGAAAACCGAGACGCGTCTTGTATCGCCGTCACCGTGCACGACCAGGATACGGTCACGCTTTGTATCATAGGCCATATCGTTGCCGTGAGATATCTTATAAGGCTTCGACACCTTCACGACCTCACCGCTGGCTGCATCGACCTTGATCAGCCTGCATTTATTCTTTTTCTTGTGATAGAGCACGTGGTAGCTGTACCCTCCGTGCGCGCACGAGCCCTGGAACACCGCATATCCGCGGATCTTCTGTCCGGCTGCCTTCACAAAGTCGATCCTGGCTCCGCCCGAGCTTTTGACGTATGTGGTTTTCAGCGCGGTCTTTGAGAGGAGATTTTTGGCGAGAGCCTGATAATCCGGCTCGTCAGCGGCGTATACAACAAAGCTGCCCGCAAACGCAAGCAGGATGATCGCAGCAATTATAAAAAGCCTGAACAGTTCATTCGATTTCTTTGTTATCGTTTCCATATTATTAGCATAACACTGTATTGGCCAAAAGGTCATGAGAATAATCTAATAAGAGCAGACTTTACGCCTGCTCCTCATAAATATTAACTCGCTTAACCAGTATTCCCTGCCGGCGCCCATGGATCCCGCAGTTCATTATTCCGCCAGGATCGCTTCCACCTGGTCGCGCTTTTCATAGAGAACGCAGCCTCCGACATGCTCTCCCGACAGCACGCCCCGCTCGTTTAGTTTCTGGAACAAAGGCGACGCTATCGCGTCTTTCAGCGAAGTGTCTTTTATGTTCACGTCCGAGTACGGCGAGAACGGACAAGGCTCCGCGCCGCCATGAGAATTGATATGGAAGAACTCGCGGCCTGCGGCCATGCAGCCGCCCATCGCAAGCTCGTCGCCCGGGAACGACAGAAGGACGACTTCATCATACTGCCTGCGCAGCGTTTCCATCGCGGATTCCATGTACGCGCGCTCTTTTTCTCCCGGCGCGAGATACGCGGCCTCCTCCGTCACCGGCACGAACTCGATGTAGATCACGAGTTTGCAGCCCCTTTCGATCAGAGTGTTGAGGAACTCCGGCGATGTGACCTGTTCGACGTTTTCAGTCGTTACGGTTATCGATGCGCCGAAAATCAGGCCCTTTTCTTTGAACTTCTCCATGTTCTGGATCACGAGATCGTATATACCATCGCCCCGGCGCTGGTCTGTCACGTCACGTTCTCCTTCGATACTGAGCACCGGCACGAGATTCCGGCAAGAATCGAAGAGTTTGAAATATCTTGCATCTATGAATGTCCCGTTCGTGAATATCGGGAAAATGATGTTCTGCATCTTTCCCGCGGCTTCGATAATGTCGCGTCGGATCATAGGCTCCCCGCCGGCAAGCATTATAAAACTGATTCCCAGATCGTCTGCTTCACGGAAAATCTTGAGCCACTCTTCATCCGTGAGCTGACTTACGGGTGCAGCATCGTTTGTGGCGTTGCTGCAGCGCGAATAACAGCCCGCACAATGAAGATTGCACGCGCTCGTGATGCTCGCGATCAGGAATCCCGGCACGTGGATCCCTTCCTTCTCATATTTCTGCCGCGTTTTGGAAGCCTTGCGGCTCGCCGCCGCAAACTTCATCATGAACGCGCTTTCTTTCGGATTTCTGAGCGTAGCCTTCAAAGTATCCGCAACAATTTTTTCAACACCTTGCTCAATGTGATTCTGAAGATCGAATTTCTGATCCATGCTTTCCCCTTTACAAAACCTGCAGCGGTATGTCTCTGTCAGTCACTGTCTGTAGTCTACCACAGTACCGGCTGAAATGGTACTTTTGTATACGCTGTCCATATTGTATAATCGTTTTATGGACATTTTACTGGATCTCATTACAAATAAAATACTTGTTTCCGCAGCTGCAGGATGGTTTTTCGCACAAGCCGGAAAAATGCTGATCGACATGGTAAAAGGCGACTTCAGCGTTTCCCGTCTTACGGGCGGCGGCGGTTTCCCGAGCGCTCATTCGTCCACCGTCTGCAGTCTCGCTGCGTCAACAGGTCTCGTCTGCGGATTTGGCGGGTTCGAATTCGTCATGGCACTCTTCTTCGCCATAATCGTCATGTACGATGCGCGCGGCGTTCGCTACGAAACAGGACAGCAGGCCCGCATCCTGAATAAACTCCGGAAGAGGGACTCGGAACGCGGCGAAGAAGCTTTGTTCGACGAGCCGCTGGAAGAAAAGATGGGCCACACAGTTCCGGAACTTGTCGCCGGTGCCGTGCTTGGGATAATTGTAGCGATCATTGTGTGCGGCGTGCTGCCGGCAAGATAAGTGACCGATTATCGGAATAAACAAAACCGCCGATCCGGCGGTTTTGTTATGCAAGCCCCAAAGCCCTCGGTTTTATCACATTCCTGATTAATCTGTTGATCGCGTACGCATTGATACCGCCCGACTTTGTGTCGCTGGTAATAAAGAGATTATCACCCGGCACGATTCCATTCAGCAGGTACAGTTTCAGTTTTTCGGCAAATCCCCATCGGTATTCGTCATCCAGAAGCATGCCTGCATGCTCCATATAAATGAAAGAACGATCCACGCAAGCGATCTTGAAATCGGGTGATTTGGTTACTGTATTTCCGTTTTCATCGATCAGTTCAATCACGGGATCGTACTGGAACGGGATATCCTCCGCGTCCAAAGCATTGTATATCAGGCATTCACCTTTCGACTTAACTATCGTACCATCGTTTGTGCGTGAAGGGTTGAGAGCCTTGTAGCTATTTTTCATGTACGGCATTCTCTTCCAGCTCTCGATCCGCCCGGTCGACGTGCTGTCATATAAGACGTCCCGATACGCTTTCCCCATCGTTTTCAGGACAGAATCCAGATCGTGATCCTTATACCGTTTCAGCGCTCTTTCGATTGCTGCCTTATCTTCATTCAGTATATCCAGCCGTTTAGCCCGGGCTTTATTTATCGCTGCTTCCCTTACCACAGGATCGGCCGGTTTGCCAAGGTACTTCCGTGTGCGGTCGTTGCTCGAACCGGTCTGCCAGTAACAATATTTCTCCGTCCCACGCGGTACCAATAATAACGAACCCTCTTGCTCCTCAAACTCAAGCCTTCCCAATCTCCCAAGCATGTTGTTGATATTATCCAGTTCATTTTCCAATTGTTTTCTAAACAAAGCACACCTCTTTCCTCGCTCGCTCTCTGTCATATATTTACATTTATTGTAAAATATTTACATCCATAAAGCAAGACTTTCATTTATTTCCTCATGTGGAAGTCAATCTCGATCGATTCCATCGTGATTTTTGGGTTGCCTTGGTGGCATTTTGGCGAAAAGTGGATTTATGATACCACGGCGCAGACGGGGTCTTGGTATCATTTTGGCTAAAAAAGGATTTGTGATACTACGGCATGGCCAGAGTCTTGGTGGCATTTTGGCGAAAACCGGATTTGTGATACCAAAGCGCGGCCTGGGCCTTGGTGGCATATCGGCAAAAAGTGCCTTTGTGATACCAACGGCTCGCTACTGCCGGTCGTAGAAGTGCTTTGAGAGGAGGGCAACTCCGGCGCCGGCGATGGCAGTCAAGCCGGCGAAAACAAAGGCGCCCGCGTACGAGCCGGTATGCTGGTAAATCAAAGACGTGATCATGGGCCCGACAACGCCGGCCAGCGTGAAGCCCAGGAAGACGATAGCGTAATTTGAAGAAAAGTTTTTCTGGCCGAAGCAGTCGCTCACCAGCGCGGGGAAAATCGCGACTGTTCCGCCGTAGCCTGCGCCGCAGATAGCGACAGCAGCCATGAAGGTGCCGAACGTTCCGGCGTGACCGATAAACAGGAGCATGTCCGCAGCTGTTATCACCATGAGGATTACCTGGGCATAGAAACGGCCGATCCGGTCGGAAAGAGCACCGAAAATGATGCGGCCAAGGAAACTTCCGACCGCAAGGATCGCTACCTGAAGCGAGGCTTGTTTATCGGTCATGCCGACTATTACCTTTGCCATGGCTGCGGCGTTCCCGGTCATGCAAAGACCTGTCATGACGTGGAGGAACAGCCCGGCCATTACACAATAGAACAAAGGCGTCCTGACCATTTCAGACGGTTTGTAGTCGCGCGAGGCCGAAGCCTCTCTGCCGTTTGCAGCCGCAAGGCGCTCCGGCGTCCAGCCCTCCGGAACATACCCGTCCGGCGCCCGCTCTATGAACCATGATACGATCCATGAGATCACTACCATAATCCCGCCGATGATGCTGAGCGCTGCGCGAACGCCGTATTTTTCTATAAGGACACCACCCGAGAGCGACCATATCACAGGCGCGAGACCCAGGAAACCGACGCAGATACCGCTGGCCATTCCCTTCTTGTCAGGGAACCAATCAGTCGCAACAGAGACGGAACCGTTGTACAGCAG
>JAFOKI010000046.1 GCA_017419895.1 Eubacterium sp.
ACCTCGGCATCAAGAACATCCGGCTCGGCCCAACACTGCCGGCGTTTGTTTCGCCGAATGTCCTAAGCTATCTGGTCGAGCATTATAACATCGCTCCGACAACCACCCCGGAAGAAGACATGAAGGCTATCTTGGGCTAACTTCCAATTTGGCTTTTTATGAAACTCCCTAACGTATAGCACAATCTGAACAAGCGAAGGAGCTCCATGCATGGCAGCTATGATATGGATATCGAGCCGGATGATATTGATGCTTCTGATACCGTGACCGTCGTTTGGGAAATCCAATAAGCCATATCCGCGTGACCTTCAAGGACGGAACGGAAGTCGAAACCTGATTTCGATTAAAAACGAACGCCTCTGAACACATCGGCTCGGAGGCGTTTTTGTTTTCATTATTTTTTGTTTCGTGTTCCCGTATTATCCGAGCCTCTTATCTCTTCATGATAGAAGTAATCCACTATGACGGGATGCCCTTGCGGCACTCTGCCGTAGGGCATTTCGTTATCTACGAAGGGGCAGTCATACTTCTTTGCCATATCTTCGGCTTTTTTCTCCAGAGACTCAAAATAACCGCGATCATGCTTGTTGTATATTCGATCATACAGCGGCATGAGTTCGGGTCGCTTTTCTGCAATATAGTCCATGATCGTCTTCTTGAAACCCCCGCGAAGATTCAGATTCTCCAGCCAGAACAGATCGCACTGGTCCTTGACACGGTCAAAGATGGCTTCAAAATCAGTAATACCGGGAAATACAGGCGATACAAAACAGACTGTGCGGATACCGGCGTCATAGACTTGCTTCATGGCGGCAATTCTCCGTTCGATGGATACAGCGGAATCCATGTCGTTCTTGAAGTCCTCATCAAGCGTATTGATCGACCATGAGACCGTTACCTGCCCGAGTTCCTTCAACAAATCAAGATCTCGCAGCACAAGATCTGATTTTGTCGTAATCAGAATATCCGCGCCGCTGCCCCGAAGCTGCTCAAGGAGCTTTCGGGTATTGCCGAACTTCTCCTCCTGTGGATTGTATCCGTCCGTCACGGAGCCGATTACCACGCGCTGCCCGGCATATTTCTTCGGATCTCTGATCTCCGGCCAATGCTTCACGTCAAGAAATGCGCCCCATTCCTCTGTATGCCCAGTAAACCGCTTCATAAAGCTGGCATAACAGTATTTGCAGGCGTGGGTGCAGCCTACGTAAGGATTGACCGAATAACCGCCTACGGGCAGGTTTGATCTGGTCATGATGTTTTTTGTTTCGACGTCGCCGATGAGGATGCCGTCCATCATTATTTGTGCCATTTCTTCTGTTCCCCCAACACTATATTGAATTCTTCCGGCATTTCCTGAACCATGTTTTCCTCGCCTATGATGGGAACGAGATCTTCCTTCATAAATACTGGAATATCGAGTGCGTGCGCCTGCCCCGTCAGGGAGTAAGCCCATGCAGGCTCTGTATGTATCTTTTTACTCTGCACGCCGGTCATTGTTCCGACAACGATCCAGCCGATTCCACGAAGCTCGCCTTCGCCCGGATCATCGAAAAGCGGCTCGAATGTCACATGGTAATGTCTCGCCCGAACATTTTCACGCAAGGCATCAATTCTCCAGAGCTCAGAACGCCTTGTTACCGTTACACCGAACCACGCGTTTTCGAGGTCTGTGTCAATGTCCATCAGATCCGGTCGTTTGGAAAGAAACAGGAATTGGTGCTGCGGATTATCAGCTATTTTTGTGAATACCTGATCCAGCCACTCCCGCTTCCATACAGCAAGATCACTCATGCCTGTCAGCAGGAAGTTCTGCGGCTTCTGCTTCTCCATCAGACGCAGTTTGCTAGGGAAGAACTCCGGCTTGGCAAAATCATCGATCATATGCCAGCGGTTCACATTGTTCCGTGCATAGCAGTACGGACATCCCACTGTACATCCGATAACAATGTTCAGATTCTGAATTTGATCTTTAATACAAACACTCATGGTTCCTGCCACTCCTCCAAATTTGTGCGAATACGGTCAAGATAGGTTTCAAACTCTTCTACTTCGGAAGCTGTAAAACCCTTGTAAAAGATATCTGTCATCTGTCGTGATACTATTTCGGAATCATCTCTGAGAGCCTTCGCTTTATCTGTCAGATAGAGCAGGGTCTTTCGCTTATCACCCGTCGACTGAACGCGAAGTATCAGTCCTTGGTTTTCCATGCGCTCAAGCATCGTAGTCAGAGATGTTATGGCAAGGCCGCATTTTTCGGAGATCGTTTTGATAGGCACACCGTCCTCCTGCCATAACGCATACAAAATGCGTCCCTGCGCCCCGTTGAACGCATCGATGCCATGGCGGGCTAATATTTTCTCAAATATACGGTCGCCAAGCTGCTTTATCTTCGATACCAGTAATCCGCCGTTCATAATCCAAATTGCTCCTATGTCGTAGTTTTTAATATTGTACTATATAGGAGCGTTTTTGTCAATGGGCGGTTTGTTGAAATAAAAAAGCAGGGCTGAACCCGACCTGCACAATGTACCCTCTTGTTCTAGCGGTAGAGGAATAATAAAATTGTATCAGTTTCGGTGTGAAGATTTCATTTATAAAATGTCTCAAAGAGCATCCTGGAAGCCCGGGATGTTCTTTTTTGTTCTATGTGCCCTATGAACGGACAGGTCGAAAAAAGGGTATTGACATTACGAAAAAGGGCGTTTATAATCTGAATCACAAGGAAGGCAACAAATGTTTGCTTTAGAATAGGAGGGATTCGATGCAACCGAAAAAGCATTCCATGAACCGCCCGGACGAAATCGAAGCCTATATAAGCGATTATCGCCGCCGATGTGGTGTGTCACCTACCATGCAGGAGATCGCGGACCACTTTGCCCTGAATAAATCTACTGTGTACAAGCATCTCAAGAACATGGAACGGTCCGGACGCATCGTCAGCCAGGGAGGCAAGCGAGGCTATCTCACAAAAGCTCCGCTGATTGAAGTGCCGGACGGTGATGTGGTACCGATTCTGGGCCGTATTCCCTGCGGCAGCCCCGTCCTCGCTCAAGAGGATATCGAGGATTATGTTCGGCTTCCGGAAAACCTCTTCGGTCGGGGAGACTTTTATCTTCTTCGCGCGAAGGGCAATTCCATGGTCAACGCGGGTATTGACAGCGGGGATCTGGTCTTGATTCGGCAGCAGAGTACAGCTGATCCAGGGCAAATCATTGTCGCGCTTGTCAATGACGATGAGGAAGGTACCCTTAAGAGGTACTACCCGGAACCGGAAAACCACCGTGTCCGCCTTCATCCTGAGAATGATGCCCTGGAGGATATGTACTATCCCTACGTTACCATCCAGGGCGTTGCGGTTAAGGTGATAAAGGACCTTCGGTGATCATTATGGATCGGGTTTATATCTGCATCGACATGAAGTCATTTTACGCATCTGTGGAATGCGTACATCGGGGGCTTGACCCGTTACAAGCCCGACTACTGGTTGCGGACGAGACCCGTTCAGATCAGACGATTTGCCTTGCGGTATCGCCTGCGCTAAAGGCAATCGGAGTCCCAAGCCGCCCCAGACTCTTCGAGGCAAAGCAGGCAATCAGAAAATTTGAAGCGTTAAACCGTACAACGGTTGATTACATCATTGCTCCGCCGCGAATGGCCGAGTACGAACGGGTGTCAGCCCAAATCTACTCCATCTGTCTGCGATATGTCTCTTCGGTAGACATCCATGTGTACTCGATTGACGAATCCTTTATGGACGTTACCGGGTATTTACATCTCTACGCCAAGGAAGCCGAACGCATCGGTCAGAACCCGGCTCGTGTGATGGCGATGACAATTATCCGGGACGTTCTAAAAACAACCGGCATCACAGCGACAGTTGGAATCGGCACC
>JAFOKI010000047.1 GCA_017419895.1 Eubacterium sp.
GAAACCGTTGAGTGCTTTCGTGAGCTCGTCGGAAGTTTTCTTGTCGAGCGATTTAGGGCTCAGCCAGTCGAGTGCCTCGACCATCGTAACGTCTTTATAACCGCGCGCTTTGAGAGCCATGCTGCCTTCTAGGCCGATAGCTCCGGATCCGACTACCACAGCGCGTTTGCCTTTATAGGCAAGGATCGCATCGATGTCGTCAATCGTCTTGGTTACAAAGTTCCCCGGAAGTCCTGTTCCCTTCATCCTTCTCAACTGGATCGGGAAACTGCCGGTTGCTAATATAAGATTATTGTAACTATACTCTGTTCCGCTCTTGAGCAGTACTTTTTTGGACTTGGAGTTGATCTTAACGACCTCATCGTCGAGCACGAGCTCGATGTTCTTATCCTTGTATTCCTGCTCAGTCCTTACCATGAGCTTGGATTTCGTGAGTTCGCCGGAAAGATAGTCCGGAAGCGCCGGAGCAGAATACTCTGCGTAAGTCTCTTTACCGAAAATCGTGATCTTGATGTTCGGATCGACTTCTCTCGCCGCAAAAGCCGCGCATGCACCGGCCGCGCCGTTTCCTATGACCAGGAGGTCTCTTTTTCTCGTCATGCTATTCTACCTCCTTTGCCTGCGCTTTCTTGATCCGTTCGCTCCAACTCTTAAGCTGCGAGGGTCTTGCGGATATTCCTCTTTCTTTCAGCTTCGCGCTCACGTCCTTCCATCTCTCGGTCTCGTCTATCTCGGGAGCGTGGTTCTGGGCAGCGACTCCCACCAGCATTCCGGGATTTCCGAGAGACATTTTCGCGAACTGCGTGCGTCTGTCTTCACTCACCTCGTGGACGTCCTCGTAGCGGAGCGCCTTTGTCGGACATACCGCCACACAAAGCGGGTCTCCGTCACAGAAGTCGCAAGTGATGAAAGCTTCAAGATCGTTATCGAGAACAGCAGCGCCCACAGGGCACATCACGTTGCACGCCGCGCATCTGAAGCAATCCTCATAGTTTCTCGTGACCTTGCCGGTCTCCGGATCCTTATGGATGATGCCTCTCATGCACGCTGTCACGCACATAGGCTCGGCGCAGTGCTGGCAGACGACCGCTCTCATCGAGTCGAGCCCGCCTGCCGTTTCGATATGTATCCTTGCCTCGCCGGGAACGAACTTGCCTTTCTTTTCGAGGGAGCACACGATCTGACAAGCGCCGCAATTATCGCATTTTGACTGATCGTAAGTGATTAATTTCATATCGCTTCCCTCCCGGCTATTTGATCATGCCGGCGAAACCGCTCATCGTGTTTGCCGTACCGGAATAACGCTCTCTGAGTATTTTCGAGACGTTCTCGACAGTGTCGCAGATTATCGCCTCAGCCGGGCAGTTGGCAGCGCATGCCGGCTGTCCGCCTTCGTCGATGCGGTTATAGCACATGGTGCATTTCTGCATCAGGCCGTTCTCTCCGAACTGCGGGATACCGAACGGGCAGGACCAGAGGCATTCGTGGCAGCCGATGCATTTCGACTGGTCTACGAGCACGATACCGTCGTCTCTCTTGTACAAAGCTCCGGTCGGGCATGCCTTTACGCACGGCGCGTCGCCGCAGTGCTGGCAGGGCATCGGCAGGAAATTCAGCTTCTCGTCGAGTCCCTCACCCGTTTCGACTTCCGTTACCATCGTGTATCTCGGACCTGCCGGAAGATCGTTCTCGAGTTTGCAGACAGTCTCACAAGCACGGCATCCCATGCAGCGCCTTGTGTCTATATAAAGTGTTCTCTGTTTCATGTAATCCATGTTCGCACCTCCCGTCTACATCTTCTCGACATCTACCAGCGTATTGAAATACGAACCGGTATTGCCGTCAAGCAGCGGATTGTAATCGTACAGGATGCCGTCCTCACAAAGTATATCTCTCGGACCTGCCGGGATGAGCTTTGTGAGCTTGTTGACGCTTCCGCCGAGTTTTACCCACATGCCGCTCGACATCTCGAGTACTCCGGGTTTGAGCCTGATACCGACTCTCGCGACGATGTTTTCGAGTTCGCCTCTGTCATTGAATATCCTGACGAGATCACCGTCTTTTATACCGCGTTTTTCAGCGTCCTGTTTGCTCATGAACACTCTCGCCGGACCTTCGATCTCCTTGATCCACGGTAGGTTGTAATACTGCGAGTGTGTACGGAAGGAAGGATGCTGCGAAATGATGTTGAGCGGATATTTTTCAGCGAGTTCAGGCGTTGCCGCGATACTCTCATCCGGTTCATAATATACCGGGAGCGGATCGTAGTGACCTGTGAACTTCTTGCCTCTTTCTTCCAGTGCGCTGGAATGGAATTCGAATTTTCCGGATGGCGTATCGAATGTCTGGTACGGGATCTTCGGGCACCAGTTTTCCGGGTTCCTTGCCGGTCCGTTCGGTGATACGATCGCGTCGAAGTCTCCGCATTCTTTT
The DNA here is from genome assembly GCA_017419895.1 of Eubacterium sp. GTDB lineage: Bacteria > Bacillota > Clostridia > Peptostreptococcales > Anaerovoracaceae > Aminicella. Next base: position 2,434 of record JAFOKI010000047.1, read on the forward strand.
CCAATGAGCATACGGCAGTAATCGAGTCCTGTCCTCTCGCGCGGGAACCATTCTTCATATACGAGACGTCTTCCGAGTTCCTCGAATATCTCGATATCGGGAACGCACTCGTAAGGCGGTTGTACCGTCGGAACGAGCAACTGGTTCCAGTTGTGCCAGTACGAGGGATGTACGCCGTACTGCTCGAGATAATGGCAAGCGGGGAGTACCAGATCCGCGTAGTCCGTATCATCCGTCATGAACTGCTCGATCGATACCCACATATCGAGTTTCTTGATAGCCTCTATTGTGTAATCGACGTTCGGCTGCTGCGAGATCAGACCGCCTCTGTATGAGATAACGCCCTTGATCGGCGGCTCTTTCGCCTCATGGATCGCTTTTGCGATAGCAGCGATATTGACCATTCTGGCAGGTGGGAATTCGGCGCCTTCAGGATTGGAGATCGCTCCGCCGTCCGCAAATCCAGTGATACCCGGGAATGCCATTCCTGAGATGCAGTCGTAGTTCGCTCCGGGTTTACCAAAGCTTCCGCATACAGCTGCAAGACATGCAAGCGCCTGCTGCGCCTGATGTCCGTTGCTGTAACGCTGCTGGCCGTATCCGCATTCGAACATCGTATCCGTCTTGGCTACGAGTTCCGCAACCTCTTTCAGTTGCTCTTTCGGGATCGTCGTGACTTCTTCCGTATACTCAGGAGTCCATTTTTTGACATATTTCTTGAGTTCTTCGAATCCGATCGTCTTTTCTTTGATGAATTCTTTGTCTTCC
>JAFOKI010000048.1 GCA_017419895.1 Eubacterium sp.
AGAAAGTCACGACTAAAGCCAAGAAAAACAAGGTAACCATCAAGGCCAAGAAAACATTCAAGCTCGCGGCCAAGACCGTTGCGGCAAATAAGAAACTGAAGGTCAAGAAACACCGCTCGGTCAGCTTCGAGACTTCGAACGCGAAGGTCGCCACGGTCTCCAAGAAAGGCGTGATCAAAGGCGTCAAGAAAGGCACATGCTTTGTTTATGCATACGCACAGAACGGAGTATTCGCTAAGATAAAGGTTACTGTAAAATAGGAGGCCAGCAATGCTATCGACCAGCCCAAGAGACCAAAGGCAATTAAAGCCTACCGAGATATTTGAGCAAACGATCAACATCTGCAACGGTAAAGCGAACTCGAGTACGGGACGTCTCGTGATGTTCGGCATCCTCGCTGGAATATTCATCGCGCTCGCTGCAGCCGGCTCGACCACCGCGTGCTCGAATCTGCTTTCCAATCCGGACACATTCGGTCAGGCAAAGCTCATACAAGGACTGCTTTTTACGCCAGGCCTCATGATGGTCCTGGTCGCGGGTTCCGAGCTTTTTACGGGCGACATGCTCATACTTACATCCGTCCTGGAAAAGAAGGTAACGGTATCGCGTTTCATAACGCTGCTCGTTATCGTATTCATTTCCAATCTTGTCGGTTCGCTTATAGTGGCGTTCCTCATGAGCGGAAGCGGCCTGTTCAGCGGCGGCGCAGGGATCGTCGGAGCGACTACAGTCAAGATCGCGGCGGGCAAGACGGCGCTTTCGTTCAGCCGTGCGCTGATACTCGGCATATTCTGTAACTTTGTGGTATGCATCGCAGTCTGGATGTCATTCGGCGCGGCTACCACCATGGGTAAACTTTTCACGGCGTTCTTCCCGATCTGGTTGTTCGTGGTCTCAGGGTTCGAGCACTGCGTAGCCAACATGTACTATATTCCGGCCGGCATCCTGGCTGCTGCGAACCAAGACTTCGTCGCGGCTTCCGGCGCGTCAGCAGAGGCGCTTTCGACACTTACATGGAGCGGGTTCTTCGTGAACAATCTGCTTCCCGTCACACTCGGAAACATGATCGGCGGACTGTTCGTGGCATTCGCGTATTGGTTCGTTTACAGAATGTCCCCCGCGAAAAAGTAAAAGACAGTTTATTCCCATACAAAGACAAAGCCCCGCGCCAGTCCGGCGCGGGGTTATTACTGTCATGTTAAACTCACGGCAACTCAAATTATTTTTTATCTTCAGTACCGATCTTTGCTCTTCGCTCTTTGCGTTTCTGCCTTATCATTACGGCAATGCGGAACGCGGGATAACAATAAAGCATAGCGTAATATGCCGCCATGAACTTAGCGCTTTTTACCACCGGTTTTATATTCTCTTTCCTGGTCCAGTTGCGCGCTTCCAAATAGCCTTCTTTGTTACCTCGTTTTGCGCATTGCACACACCAGTCGAAAACCGTTATAGCAATATTGTTACTTGCGATACCGAGGAGCTCCGGATGTTTTTCTCTTAAGAAATAGTATCTCCTCCGCCTCATGATGTAATTAAGTTCCCTATACTCCCCTGAAATAAATACCTCAGTTGTGATGTTGTCATCACGGCGGGGTTTAAAATACAGAACATCGTGAATCACAGCGACTTTTTTTGCTGAATCGATGACCCGGTCCATTACCGCGTTGTCTTCCCATATCTCACCAACCGGAAATCTTATCTCATCCCAAATACTGCGGTGATATATCTTATTCCATACATAAACTACAACCTGATCCATGATCCTTGCTTTAAGAACGGTTATAGAGTCATAAACACCGTTCTCCAGTTCCGAAGGCTGAGCCATTCCCTTTCTGGAATCGCCGGTCGTGTAATGAAAATCGAAGATCCCTATCTCCGCTCCGCCTTCAGTGACACTTTCGTAGGCCTTTTCACAGAAGTGTTCATCGACCCAGTCGTCGCTGTCAACGAACATGACCCACTCGCCGCGCATTATCTCAAGCCCCGCGTTCCTTGCCGCGCTGAGTCCCCTATTTTCCTGGTGTATATACACTACCCTCGGGTCTTTTGCGGCGTATTCCTCACAAATAGCCGACTCTTCCTCATTGCCGCCGTCGTTCACGACTATCATCTCGAAATCCGTAAACGTCTGATTGAGTATGCTGTCAAGACATCTCCTCAGGTATTTCTCCACGTGATAGACCGGTACGATCACGCTTATAGCCGGCGCTTTGTTTTCCGTGTCGTTCATGTTTTACATTCCTTTCAGCCCAGCCTCGCGAGAAGCTCCGGGCCATTCACCTTCAGCCATTTATGCCATTTACTGTACTCCGGGAATACCCTGAGCACTTCACTGTAGAACCGTTTCGAGTGATTCATCTGCTTCCTGTGACAAAGCTCGTGCACGACCACGCTGTCGAGGACTTCCGGCGGCGCGAGCATGAGCAGGCAGTTGAAATTGAGATTGCCTTTCGCGCTGCAGCTTCCCCATCTCGTTTTCTGATGTCTTATCGTGATCCTTCCGTATTTTACTCC
>JAFOKI010000049.1 GCA_017419895.1 Eubacterium sp.
GCTGATTACGATGCTTCAGGGTACCCCGGAACAGGCACAGGAACTCGCAGAAGAGGCAAAGGTCATCTACAGCGAGAATACTGGTGATACTGCTGCCGATGAATCCGAGTAATACAGAAAACAGAAACCGGATAACCGTTTAGTTGACGGTTATCCGGTTCTGAGATGAGGCTGTTGATGCATTTCAAACGGCTGCATTTACCAGAGATCTTTTTCGCTCTTGTACGGCTGCAGATCATCGTAATGGAACCACACGTCATAATGCCAGGGATAATACCAGCTGTCCGGCAAATCGAAGGAAAGCGAAAAACTGCCGCCGAGCGGTTTCTTGCTGTCAGATACCCCGAAGTGCAGTTCCCACATGATAAATAGCTGCGCAAGCTCCTGCGGGGAATATTCCGGCTGCGTCAGCCAGTCATCGTGCAAATCCTGCTTGCTCAGCCAGACGTATGCCTTTTGGATACATTCATCCAGATGCTCCAGCACATGAATCATCCGGTCTGCCGTTTCGTCAGAAATAGTATTGTCAGGGGCGTAAACATGAACTTCGAAAGAATCGGGTGTGCCATTCGCAAAAGCTTCGTCTTCATGAGCGGATGTGCCGGTCGTATAAAGAAAGCAGTACGCATAGGGAAATCCGTTGTCGAGCTTGTGGAACCCCAAGCGCGAATAATCCCTTTTTTTCAGAATGTCGATGAATTCATCAAGGAAATATTCAATTCTCACTGCGTTTGCTCCCTTCCGTTGATTACTGTTTCTCTCATTATAGCAGACCGCACAGCAAAAGTCAATCGAAAATACAAAACCGGATAACCATTTGCTGGACGGTTATCCGGTTCTGTGAAATATCAGTAGTGCTACTTTTTGTATGCCTTTTTGAATACAGCCGCATTGAGCTGATTGGTACGCTGTTTGCCCTTGTCATCAAATGTCACACGGAGCATGACATCGTAATGGGAATAGACGATCGCCTCGCGCATGATGCCGTTAGGGTACCAGTGAATATGGCGGCGATATTCGCCGTGGCTGTCGATGCAGAAGGTCTCCTTAATCAGTCCGTGCGGATAATAAAAATCCTGCCCGCCGCACTGACGTCCGTTATAGTAACTTAGAATCCTGTCGCCGTTTTTGCCGTCCCGATACAGGACATCGCCGTTCAGGATGCGCCATGTCTGAATTTTGTGATCATAATACTCATAAAGACCGTCCCGAACCCGAAAGTTTTTTTTGTCATAGGTTTTATGCCAGTGATGTGTACTTTCCCGCGCCTTGCCGAGCGACTCCTCTGTATAGTGCGGATTCACGGAAATGCGAACGGGGTATCCGTCCGGGTCAAGCTCGATGCCGGTATAAAAATCGTCGGCAGACGGCGCCTTCAATGTGATCTTCCGGAATTCGCCGTTTGCGTGAAATGTGAAATCAAAGGGCGAATCCGCCGCATCCGGCTCATAAGTCGCTTTGATCTCACATTTGACATACTGCTTGATCAGCCTGCCGGTTTCGTCATATACCTTGCTGCGGGCGTATTCCCGCTCGTCTCTTCTGTGCCATACGAGGACCGATTTCAGCGCGCCGCTTTCATGCCATGTGTACATATAACGCTCCGTGTCATCGTGCCGCTCATAGCTGCACAGCGCACCGCTCTCATAGAATTCAACATCATCGAGCGGGTAGCCTTCCTTCATTTGCGAGTAACCCTCGATCCGGTCGGAGTCATCCTCGGAAAAACGAATCATCAGACCGCTGAACGGCGTGAAGGTTTCCTTGTTCATGATCCGCTGATAGTGGTAGATTCCGTTTTCGTCGGTGTAGAATCCCTCTTCCAGCGCATCCGAATCATCGGCAACGCCGTGCTTGATCAGATAGTCCGGATCAACGGGCAGCAGAAGCTCCCTGACTTCTTCGGGTGTCAGCATATTGTTTTCCTCCTTCCGTGAATGCACAGGTATTACGCGCGGGATGTTCAGTCGCGGCTCTCCCGGATCGGTTTTCCGTTTCCGTCATATTCCCTGCAGCGGCAGCCAGTCTGACCTTTCTTTCTGTTCCATTCCGACCTCTTTTTGAGAACGCCGGTTTCATCATATTCCATGCTGCGGCAGCAGCAAGTCTGACCGCGCTTTTGGTACCGTTCCGTCTTCTTTTGGAGAACACCGGTTTCGTACCATTCATATTCCCTGCTGCGGCCGCAAGTCTTACCGCGCGCTATGTCCCGTTCAGTCATTTTTTTGAGAACGCCGTTTTCGTACCATTCATATGTGTAGTATTCTTTCTCATCCATCCGGGTATAAAAGCTCAGTGCGCCGTTCTCATAAAATCCGGCATGATTGCCGAACTGATAGCCGTCCTTATATTCTATAAAAAAACCTATCTGATCGGAGTCATCATACGTCTCAAATGCCACACCGTTGAACGGTTTTCCGCCCTCATCCATCGGCTTGTCAAACATCCGCTCGTAGTGATAGACACCGTCTTCATCGTAGTAGTATTCATCGGCAAGCGCGTAATAGGAAACGCCGTGTTCTTTGATTTCAGTTTCAGACGGCAGACTGCCGCGTACCTCTTCGGGTTTCAGCATATCGGTTTCCTCCTTCCTGAAAGGCTTGCTATATGTATCCATTATAGCAAACCTATCCCCGAATGTCAACTATACTACAACTATACTAAAAGGAGGCTTCACAGTGAGCCTGTTTCGGTTAAGCAATTACATCTTCGAACTGGGGCTGGACGCGCAGGAACTGAGCGTATACGCTTATCTGTGCAGCCTTCCGACTGATAGAGCAAAACCGGCTGACCGCGTGATGAACGGTCAGCCGGTTCAGGAGAACGATTACTTTTTCTTTGACTTCTTAGCGGGCTTGGTATTGACTTTCTCTTTCAGAGCAGCGCCAGCCTTGAATTTGACCAGCGTGGAAGCTGCGATCTTGATTGCCTCACCGTTTGCAGGGTTGCGGCCGGTTCTTGCAGCTCTCTCCGAAGTCTCAAAGGTTCCGAAGCCGATGAGCTGTACCTTGTCCTTCTTCTGAAGCGTGTCAGACACGACAGTCACAAAAGACTTGAGTACGGCATCGACGTCCTTCTTTGCAA
>JAFOKI010000050.1 GCA_017419895.1 Eubacterium sp.
AGGGAATATTACCCCGAATGCGAACTTCTTATGGGAACGAGCACAGCCGGAATAGCACACGCGGCGATCACCGCTCACCTTATGGATCTTCCTATGGGCTATGTAAGGGGATCAAAGAAGGATCACGGCCGCACCAATCAGATAGAAGGCAGACTATTACCCGGACAGAAGACCGTTGTCGTGGAAGACCTAATCTCCACCGCCGGCTCATGCTGTGAGACAGCCGAAGTTCTCAGGGCTGCCGGAGCCGATGTTTTGGGGATAGTCAGTATATTCACTTACGGCATGAAAAAGGCAGACGTAAGGCTGGCAGAATGCGGCGTTACCAATCACAGTCTTTGTGATCTGGATACACTCGTCGACATCGCTGTATCCGAAAACTACATAAAAGCCGGAGACGCGGCACGCATCCTGAAATTCAGGGACGACCCGTCAGACGAGAGCTGGATGGAATAGAAAGGAGCATCTATGGCAGGCAAAGTAAGAAATCTGATCAACATCACCGATCTCTCGGTAGAAGAGATAGAGCACCTTCTGGAAGTAGCGGATGATATAATCGCAAATCCGGAAGCGTATCAGGACATATGCGCGCACAAGAAGCTGGCGACTTTGTTCTTTGAACCAAGCACAAGGACAAGACTGAGTTTTACCGCAGCGATGATGGAACTCGGCGGAAATGTCCTAGGATTCTCGGATGCTAATTCGAGTTCCGCCAAAAAAGGCGAAAGTGTCTCCGACACGGTCATCATGGCCGGCTGCTACGCGGACATCATCGCAATGCGCCATCCGAAAGAAGGCGCGCCGGTCGTCGCCGCGAAGAAAACTACCGTACCGATCATCAACGCAGGTGACGGCGGACACTTCCATCCGACCCAGACCCTGACCGACCTCCTCACGATCCACAGGAAAAAAGGCCGTCTCGACAATTTCACGATCGGGCTTTGCGGCGACCTGATGTTCGGCCGCACAGTTCACTCCCTGATCGAAGCCCTGCTAAGACATGAGAATATCAGATTCATGCTGATCTCTCCGCCCGAGCTCAGGCTCCCCGAATACATGAAAGAGAAAATGACCGCAGTCGGAGCGGAATGGAAAGAGTTTGAAAAACTCGAAGACGCGATGCCCGAGCTCGACATTCTTTACATGACGAGAGTCCAGAAAGAGCGTTTCTTCAATGAGGAAGATTACGTCAGACTCAAGAACAGCTACGTACTCGACCGAGCCAAACTCGTTCCGGCAAAGGCGGACATGATGATCATGCATCCGCTTCCGAGGGTCAACGAGATCTCTGTCGAGGTCGATGATGATCCGCGCGCGTGCTACTTCTATCAGGCGCTTTGCGGTAAATACATCAGAATGGCGCTCATATTGTACTTACTCGGAATGAAATAACAAAGCCGCTCCGCGGCCGCCACGCACCGCAGCCTGTATATAGATTAGGAGGAAACCATGAACATAGACGGCGTAAATACCGGTATCGTACTCGACCACGTAAAGGCCGGCACCGGCATCAAGATATACGAACTTCTCAAGCTCGATAAACTCGACTGCACTGTCGCGATAATCCAAAACGCGAGCAGTACAAAATACGGGAAAAAGGACATAATAAAAGTCGACGGCGAGGTCGACATCGACCTCGATATGCTCGGCTACATCGACCAGAACATCACCGTTGATATTATAAAAGACGGAAAATTATTTAAAAAACTTCACTTGGACCTTCCGGCAGAGCTTACAAACGTGATCTCATGCAGAAACCCGCGCTGCATCACCTCTGTCGAACAGGGCATTGACCAGCGCTTCAAGCTCGTCGACAAAGCCCGTAAGATCTACCGCTGCGTTTACTGCGACGCGGAGTTTGTGGAAAAAGACTGACTTTTACCATACTGATCCATAAAATAAAAGACACGTTTGGGGAAAGACTGACTTTTCCCAAACGCGCTGATTCCGTTAAGTACAGCCGGCCTTCACACGAGGTCCGGCTTTTCTTTTTTATTTCTCGAAATAACAGCCGCGATTACCAGAAGCACCAATGCGGGGATTATGAACGTGATCCCGATCCTGACGACCGTATCGAAGAAGAATCCTTCCGGCAGCATATTGATCATGTCATCCTTATAGGGATCGAGCAGCCACAGGTCATTATCAAAGAATATGTGATGGAACTTGATAAACACGTAATTGAAATCCGTCGAGATGAGACATGTCAGTATCAGTGCCAGAACCGCTGTTATCCCGCACGCCCATTTGTATCCGCGCGCCAGAATGCGGACAGCTTGTTTTCTCTTTAGGATCAGCAAAAGCAGAATGCCCGCGATTACAATACCTATCGCGATCCGCCGGAGTTTGATCGCCCCGACGAACAGGTTCCTGACGTCAGCCATGTGAGCTTTTTCACGGTCGTTGAAAAACTCCTGCTGCACGCCGTCGAGCTCCGCGACGACAACAAGGTCCGGCCTGTTGCCCCTGAGATACTGCATCATCTCATCGGTCACGCCGAGC
>JAFOKI010000051.1 GCA_017419895.1 Eubacterium sp.
CTGAATTTCAGGATGCGTGCCGCGTCTCCGGCTTTTATGTAGTTTTCGGATACAGCGATGTCGACGAGTGTATCCAGATCACAAAGACTGTGATTGGTAACGCCGCATTCTGCCAGCCTGACGTCTGCCTTTTTCATGCCGTAGGTGAATATACTGACTATCCCCAAAACATCGGCTCCTGTAGCCCTGAGTACTTCGGCTGTCTCACAGCATGAGCCGGCGGTGGAGATGAGGTCTTCCACGACAACTGTCTTCTGTCCGGGTAATAGTCTGCCTTCTATCTGATTGGTGCGGCCGTGGTCTTTCTTTGATCCCCTTACATAGCCCATCGGAAGATCCATAAGGTGAGCGGTGATCGCCGCGTGTGCTATTCCGGCTGTGCTCGTTCCCATAAGAAGTTCGCATTCGGGGTAATATTCCCTTATGAGAGCGGCAAGGCCTTCCTCTACCAAGATTCTCACTTCGGGTGAGGTAAGAGTCAGTCTGTTATCACAGTAGATCGGGCTTTTGATCCCGCTCGCCCAGGTAAAAGGTTCATCCGGACGGAGAAATACAGCCTCTATTTTCAGAAGTCCTTTTGCGATGTCCTGTTTCATTCTTGTTTCCTTTCCTAAATCACTCCGAAATCACGGAGGCATCTTTCATATGCGGCTATAGGGTCAGCAGCTTTTGTTATCGGCCGTCCGACGACGATGTAGTCGGATCCGAGAGAGCGCGCTCCGGAAGGGTCGGTGATGCGCGTCTGGTCATCGGCTGCGGCGTCTTTAAATCTGATTCCCGGCGTTACGGTCAGGAATCCGCTGCCGCATGTTTCATGAACAAAGCCCGCTTCCAGCGGCGAACACACGACTCCGTCGAGCCCCGCGTCCCGCGCGTTTTTCGCGTATGAAGCAACAACGTCTTTGATGTTTGCGGGAATCAGCAGTTCGTCGTTAAGCATTTCCTGGCTCGTGGAAGTGAGTTGGGTGACCGCGATCAGAATAGGCTTTGTTCCGTCATCTGCGGTAAGTCCGCGGACTGCGGCTTCCATCATTTTCTTTCCGCCCGCAGCATGGACGTTTGTCATATCGACTCCTAGTCCCGCAAGGCTTCTCATAGCTCTTTCCACAGTATTGGGTATGTCATGGAGCTTGAGATCCAGGAATATCCTGCATCCGCGCGCCTTGATTTCTTTTACAATTTCGGGTCCCTCCGCATAGAAAAGCTCCATTCCGATCTTTACGAATGGCTGCCTTCCGGTAAATTTGTCGAGGAACCTCAGCGTTTCTTCCTTTGAGGGGAAGTCACAAGCGATTATTACGTCTTTTCCCATATATCCTCCGTCAGTGTGCTGCACCTGTTATATCTGAAAGGCTGACTATTCCGTATTTATCCATAACATCAGGGAGTTCTTCGATTATCTTCTTGCAGGCGAACGGGTCAGCCAGGTTCGCTGCCCCGACCTGTACCGCGGTCGCTCCTGCGAGCATCATCTCTATCACGTCCTCTGCGGTCGATATCCCACCCATGCCGATGATCGGGATATTTACTGCGTCGTAAACCTGATAAACCATGCGGACAGCTATCGGGAAAACCGCGGGTCCGGACAGTCCGCCCGTCACATTCGCAAGAACGGGTCTTCTTGTTTTGAGATCGATCCTCATAGCGAGTACGGTATTTATCAGACTTATACCATCTGCGCCTGCGTCTTCACAGCTCTTTGCGATTTCAGTTATATCGGTAACGTTCGGCGTGAGTTTGATGTATACCGGTTTATTGGTGACGCGCTTAACAGACTTTGTTATGTGTGCCGCGAGTTCCGGATCCGAGCCAAAAGCCATGCCTCCGCCGTGAACGTTCGGGCAGCTGATATTCACTTCGATGATGCCGACCTGCGGGATCTTGTCCATCGCCTGCGCGAGTTCGGCATATTCCCACGCCGCGAATCCGCTTATGTTCGCGATCAGAGGCTTGTGGAAGCGCTTTGCGAGTTCGGGAATCTCTTCAGCGATCACTTTTTCGAGTCCGGGATTCTGGAGACCGACAGAATTCAGCATACCGCTGCGTGTTTCCGCGATACGCGGGAGGGGATTTCCGTCCCGGGGCTCGACCGTGGTGCCTTTGAATGAAATCGAACCGAGTATGTCAAGGTCATAAAGCTCGCTGAATTCTCGGCCGTAGCCGAAAGTCCCGCTTGCGGGTATGACCGGATTGTCGAGCGTGATGCCGGAGAGCGTCACGCGCATGTCTTTTTCAAAAAACATTTGTATTCCTCATTGTCAGTCTTTTAGGTTATTCCGGAGCGCCGGTTTCGCGGCACAATCCTAATTGTCAGTCATTTACCTTACAAAAAGAGCCAAGGGTCTAGAGTTCGTCCCATTCGATTTCCTGCGCGTCGAAGACCGGCCCGTCTTTGCATACTCGTTTCATGCCGTGTTTGGTCTTCAGGCTGCACCCCATGCATGCGCCAAAGCCGCAGCCCATGCGTTCCTCGAGGCTGAGCTGCCCCCTCTCGATGTACGGGCGGAGCGCCTTAAGCATGGCGAGCGGACCGCATGCATATATGTA
>JAFOKI010000007.1 GCA_017419895.1 Eubacterium sp.
AGTCACGTGCGTTGCGACAGACCCCGGACCGTTTGGTAAATTCATAGACCTTCACGATGATAACGGTGATATCGGATTCCCGCCTGACGGACAGTGTGTGGTCGTGAGTAAACTCGCGCACGATTACGGGATAGGTCCGGGTGACGAACTCATTCTCAAGGATGGATACAAAGAGACAAAGGTCACAGTCGCCGCCGTTTGCGAGAATTATGTCGGCGATAACATATATATGAGCTTTGATACGTACAAAAATGGTTTCGGCAAGAAGCCGGGAATCAAAATGGCTTACGTGACCGTGAATAATTCAGAGGATGAGGCTGTCGTAAGAGCGCACGCGACAACCGCCGCTAAGTATGATAGGACTGCAGCGGTTTCTGTCAATATAGATACGAGAGAACGTGTCAACAATATGATGAAGAGCCTGAACTCTGTCATATATGTGGTCATTCTTTCGGCAGGGCTTCTCGCGTTTATAGTTTTATATAATTTGACAAACATCAACATCACGGAGCGCGTCCGCGAAATCGCGACTATCAAGGTGCTCGGTTTCTATCCGATCGAGGTATCGCAGTACGTATTCCGTGAAAATCTCGCGCTGACCGCAGCTGCTGCGCTTGTGGGGCTGCCGTTAGGCAAGAAATTGCTCGACTTTGTTATAGACAGTATAGTCATCACCTTTATATACTTTGAACCAAGACTAGACAGGCTGGATTATCTGATGGCAGTCATACTGACGTTCGCGTTCGCATTTATAGTGAATCTTGCGATGCAGCCAAGGCTAAGGGGTGTTTCAATGACAGAGTCGCTCAAGTCGGTGGAATGACGACAGTATGGGTTGCTGCCTTTTGTTCTCCAAAGAAAAGAATGCAAAAATTGCGGCGCTCAACATTGTTCGCAAGATTCATTCTCTTACCCGCGTCACGGAATCTTCACATACTCTTCACGTCTTAAGAAAGGCTTAAGCCTTTTCAGAAATGCTTAAATATGGTATAATGCTCGGGTGACAATAGGAGAAGTGTTTTTGAGGGGGATCGATGATCACTTTCAGCAATGTAACAAAGAAATACGGCGATAACATCGCGCTGGACAATGTCAGTATTGACATCGACGCGGGAGACTTTGTATTCCTGGTCGGACCCAGCGGCGCGGGTAAATCGACTTTCATAAAACTCATGCTGCATGAGATCGAGGCGGATTCCGGCCGCATCCAGGTTGGAGATTATGACGTCACGGCTCTCAGCAACAGGGAAATACCGCAGCTCAGACGTAAAATCGGTATCGTTTTCCAGGACTTCCGTCTTCTTCCGAGAAAGACAGTGTTCGAGAACGTAGCTTTTGCAATGGAGATACTTCACAGGAGCAGGAGATCTATCAAACGCCGCGTACCTCAGGTGCTGAGGCTTGTTGGTATCGAGGATAAGGCTAAACGTTATCCGCAGGAGCTTTCCGCGGGCGAACAGCAGAGAGTAGCGATCGCGAGAGCGATAATAAATAACCCGAAGGTCCTGATTGCAGACGAGCCCACAGGAAACCTCGACCCGAACACGGCGGACGGGATCATGCAGCTTCTTGACGAGATAAATATGACCGGCACAACTATCGTGATGGTAACTCATGCCAAGGATATCGTCGACAAGATGAACAAGCGTGTAGTGGCTATCGATGAGGGGCGGATTGCCAGAGACTCGTTCGGCCAGTATGGCTATGACGAAGCCGACATCTTCTATGAGGGGGTCTTTGACGATGATTAATATGTTCTACAACATCAAACAGGCCCTCATCCAGATAGGAAGAAACAAGGGTATGAGCCTTGCGTCGTTCTTTGCGATCACGGCAATGCTCCTGATACTTGGTGTGCTCTTCTCGATTTCAATCAACATCAACCTGTTTACAGAAGTAATCAAGCAGGACTTCGATACGGTGGAGATATATCTGGAGGATGACATCACGGAAGACAATTCCGACAGGCTGATAATGACATTCTCGGAGCTGGAAGGCGTAAAGGACGTAAGATACCGCACTAAGGACGAGGCGCTTGTCATAATGAAAGAGCGCTGGGGCGAAAGTGGATTCCTGCTCGACTCGATCGGTGAGAACCCGCTCCCCAATTCGATACTTGTTGATGTCGAGGACCTTGATACCGCAGAAACGGTTGTCAAAACAGCTAATTCGACCAAAGGTGTAGAAAGTACGAAATACTTTAAGGAGACAGTTGACAAGCTGACTCGTGTCACCAGGTTCCTGCAGATCACATCGCTGATAATAATGGCCTTCCTTGTGCTGATCTCGATCGTCGTCGTATCGAACACGATCAAACTTACAGTGTTCGCGAGGGCTAAAGAAATATCGATAATGAAATACGTCGGCGCCACTAACTGGTTCATCAGGTGGCCGTTCCTGATAGAAGGAATCATAATCGGCGTGGTATCGTCGCTGGCAGCGGCAGGCCTTGTCTATCTGATTTACAGCAGAGTCATAGACATAATCGGATACAGGGTAATGACGATCCTTTCGTCACCGCTCGTTTCCGCGGCATACCTGTCCAAGAACCTGATAATAATCTTCCTCTCGCTTGGAATAAGCATAGGCGCTTGCGGAAGTATCGTATCGATGAGACGTTTCCTTGATGCATAGAAAAGAGGGAATAATGCAGATATCGCTCAGAAAAAGAATCTTTGTTGTATTCATGACGATGGTCATGGCGTTTTCGCTCATGCCGGCGCTTGCTTCGTATGCGGACAAAGAATCCGAAAAGCGTGAAGAACTGGAAAAAGTCCAGGAAGAGCAGGACCAGGTATCCGAGGAGCTGGAGAAACTCACCGGTGAGATAGAAACAAAAGAGCAGGAAATCAGTACTCTGGAGGATGCGATCGACAAGAAAACGAAGCAGGTCAAGAAAACCAAGGAAAGCCTCGAGAAAACCAAACAGGATCTTGCCGATAGAGAAGAAGCATTCGAGAACCGTGTAAGAGCCATGTATGAAAACGGATCTGTAGGGTATATCGAGATCCTTCTCGGCTCCAAAAACGTTGCCGACCTTATCAGTAATGTCGACATGGTCAAACGCATCTACAGGAATGACCAGAAAGTTATAAAAGAAATAGAAGAAGACCAGAAGCAGCTGGAATACAAGGAAGAAAAGCTCAAGCAGGAAAAGAAAGAACTTGCAGAGCAGCAGACAGAACTTGAAACAGCCAAGGCAAGTCTGGATTCGTCAAAAGCGCAGCTTCAGGCGAAATATGACGAACTGGAAGAAGAAATAGAGAATCTCAGAAAAGAGATCATCATGATACAGGAAGCTAAGCGTGTCACTGCGGCTACAGGTGTCGATATTGATCTTCCAATCAAGTACACAGGCGGCAAGTTTGTATGGCCATGTTCGGGTCCGATCACATCCCCGTTCGGAGAGTCGCGTTCATATGAAAGCCATCCGGGAATCGACATTGGTGTACCGACAGGAACACCTATTCATGCTGCCGCTGACGGTGTCGTTATTCGCTCAAGTTATTACGGCGGATACGGAAACTGCGTCGTCATCAGCCATGGCGACGGAATATCGACTTTGTACGGACATAACAGTTCACTTGCGTGTTCTGTCGGTGAGTCCGTCAAGCAGGGCGACGTCATAGCATATGCCGGTTCCACAGGATGGAGCACAGGCCCGCACTGCCATTTCGAGGTGCAGATCAACGGTGCTGTTACGAACCCGCTAAATTTCCTGAATTAGTTGGTTACTCATGGATCGCGAGTCTAAGCTATTAGAGATATTGAATAAAAGAGGGATCACGGACAGTGCCGAAATAGAGGAATTCCTGTCCATGAGGCCGAAAAAAACATATGATCCATTCCTTCTCATCGACATGGATGAAGGAGTGGATCTTGTCTTGTCTGCAGTAGATAATGGGGAAAAGATCTGTATCTATGGTGACTATGACGCGGACGGTGTGACAGCGACGGTCATACTTATGGAAGTTCTTTCGCAGCTAACAGACGATTTGATGTACTATATCCCGTCGCGCTTCGATGAGGGGTACGGACTCAACGTGGATGCAGTCAGGAAAATCCATGCCGCGGGCACGGGCCTCATAATCACTGTCGACTGCGGGAGCGTTTCGGTCGGGGAAGTGGCGCTTGCGCATGAACTTGGCATGAAAGTCCTTGTGACCGATCATCACAGAGTGACGGATGCCTTGGCCGACTGTCCGGTGATAAATCCTTCAAGACCTGAATGTGAGTATCCTTTCAGGTATCTCGCCGGATGCGGCGTCGCTTTCAAACTTGCACAGGCTTTAACAACGGAACTGGGGCTTTCCAAAAAAGTCCTGACGCGCACGCTCGATCTTGTAGCGCTCGGTACGATAGGGGATATAGTTCCTCTGATAGACGAGAACAGGACTCTCGTAAAGTACGGTCTTTATGCGATCAATCTGAGAGAACGCAAAAATCTTGACATTCTTATTGAGATGGCAGGCCTGACGCCGGGAAGCATAAATGCCGGCAGAGTGTCTTTCGGGATAGTGCCGAACCTGAATGCGGCGGGACGTATTGAACATGCGGCGAGAGCTGTGGAATTCCTGCTTGCCAAGGATGATGCAGAGATAAGAGCAGGCGCGGAAGAACTCATCAAATATAATAGAGGTCGAAAAGTCACACAGGAGAGAATCGCGAAGAACTGCATCGATATCGTGCAGAGAGAGTATCCGGAAGATCCGTTCCTGGTGCTTATGCCGGAAGACTCGGATGAAGGAGTTAACGGCAATGTCGCTTCCAATGTAAAGGAAAGGTTCTGGCGACCCACTATTATCGTTGCAAAAACGGAAGACGGAAGATATAAAGGTACGGGCAGGAGCATCCCGGGTATCGATCTTTATGATACACTGAAGAAGTACGAGAACTTGTTTGTGACATTCGGCGGTCATGCGGGAGCGTGCGGTTTCACAATGAATGCCGATCATACCGATGAGCTCAGAACCGGTCTTAACCGGGATATAAGCGCACGGATAGTGCAGGAGCCGGGGCTTCTCAAAAAACACATAGATGCGGAACTTGAACTTGACGCAGCCGATATGCGTATCGGACTCGCGAAAGAACTGGAGCTTCTGGAACCGTGCGGTCAGTCGAATCCGCGGCCCAGGATATCGATCACGGCTGTTGCCACAAGCATTTCGCGGATTGGAACAGACGGTAAGTATCTCAGATTCAATGCTGAGTTGTCGGATTCGGTCTATGTGCAGTGTGTGGCGTTCAAGGACGCCGATGAGATCACAGCTGTGATAAATGACGATCCGGAAGGAAGATGCAGATTCACAGGTATAATGGAAATTGATTCCTGGAACGGAAGAGAACGGCTCAAGATGCACGTCATGCAGGCTGAGAGAATAT
>JAFOKI010000008.1 GCA_017419895.1 Eubacterium sp.
GCATCCCTCATCAAACTCGCTGAGGCTATCGTAGGCGACAGACCGGGCGGACTCGGTTCTGCATCAGTAGTTGCTTGTATGTTCTTTGCCGCTATTTCGGGTTCCGGCCCGGCCTGCGTAGCAGCTATCGGTGCTCTTCTTGCTCCGTCGATGCTCCGTCAGGGATATGATAAAGGTTATACAGGTGCTCTTCTTGCTTCCGGTTCAACAATCGGACCTGTAATCCCGCCTTCGATCCCGATGATCGTATACGGCGCAACGGTAGGTGTATCCATCACGGCTATGTTTGCTGCCGGTGTTCTCCCGGGTATCATGATGGGTCTCGCGCTCATCATCTATAACCGCACGATCTCCAAGAGACGCGGCTATAAGGGCAACCCGCAGACAGTCAGCAAACTTGCCGTACTGAAAGAGGCTATCTGGGCAGTACTCATGCCGCTCATCGTACTTGGCGGTATTTATGCCGGTATCTTCACACCGACTGAGTCTGCTGTTATCGGTGTAGTTTACTCGATCATCGTAGGTATCTTTGTCTACAAACAGCTCACATGGAAGAGATTCCTTGAAGGACTTCTCGAGTCGGCTGTAATGTCCGCTTCAGTAATGTTCGTTATGGGTGGTGCTTCCACATTCGGACGCGTACTTACCCTCGAACATCTGCCGCAGCTCCTGACCGAGTTCCTCACCGGAGTATCAAGCGCGCCGATCGTAATAATGCTGATCATCAACGGCATACTCCTGATCGCAGGTATGTTCATCGATACAACATCGAACATCATCCTGTTCGCTCCGCTGTTCACACCGGTAGTAAGCGCTATGGGTTACAATCTGGTCTACTTCGGACTGGTAATGGTAGTCAACCTCTGTATCGGAATGCTGACTCCGCCGCTCGGCGTAAACCTCTTCGTAGGACAGGCTGTAGCAGGATCGACATTCGACAAGGTCGTAAAAGAAGTCGTACCTATGATCATTATCCTGGTCATAGTACTGATCATCCTTATCGCAGTTCCGCCTGTATCGCTCTTGATACCGAGACTCATGGGACTTGTCGCATAGCGACGGATCGGTTAAGTCAACTATAGTAACTCTCTCCGATCGGATCATTCGGATACCTCAACCGGATTTCGGGCAGCCATATGCAGTTTGGTTATAGGCTGCCCGGGAATCCGTACCGGAAGAGGGAAACTAGAATATTAGTAATTGGAGGTTATGTAGGAATGAAAGAAATCAGATGGCATGGAAGAGGCGGAAACGGCGGATTCACCGCTGCGCGTCTTCTTGGTAGTGCAGCAGCCCTGCATTCCGGCAAATACGGTCAGGCTTTCCCGTCATTCGGACCCGAAAGACGTGGAGCCCCGGTTCTCGGTTTCACAAGAATCAGTGATGAGCCGATCACAGACCACAGCCAGGTTTATGAATGCGACTGCGTTATCGTTCTCGACGCGACGCTGATGGATGCTGTCAACGTCCTCGACGGACTCAAAGAAGACGGATGTCTCGTAATCAATACAGCTGAACCCGAGGAAGTTATCCGTAAACGTCCCGGATTCGACGCTGTCAAGAACCTTGTCCTTCTGGACGGCACAAGCCTCGCTCTTAAAGAGCTCGGAACAGATATCGTTAATACGGTAATGCTCGGAGCTGCTATCGGAGCAACAGATCTCGTAACTCTTGATGCTATCAACGCTGCTGTTGACGACACAATGTCGCCGGCACTCAGAGAAAAGAACAAGAAAGTCATCAAGATGGCATACGACGCCGTAAAGGAGGGATGAATTCATGAAACCTAAACGTGATGTGAACTTTAAAGCTCCGGCTAACCAGAATGAGATCCCGTTCGGCGCGGCATTCCCCGCAGGACATCTTACAGCTACAAACGCCGGATACAGAACATTTGCTCCTCAGATCGACTACGACAAGTGCATTCGCTGCCTCTTCTGCTTCGTATATTGTCCGGAAGGCGCGATCTGCAAAGATGACGTAGATGCAAAGGGCAGAGAAGGAAAACTTACTATAGATATGGATTACTGCAAGGGCTGCGGAGTATGCGCTCATGAATGTCCGAAAAAGTGCATCTCTATGGTCAAGGAGGGATAGAACATGGGAACAAAAGCATTTCTTTCCGCTAACGAAGCGGCTGCGCACGGCGTGCGCCTCGCAAAACCCGATGTAGTTTCCGCGTATCCTATCACCCCGCAGACTACACTGGTAGAAAAAATCGCAGACTTTATAGCTGACGGCGAACTCGGTTCCAAATACATGATGGTTGAGAGTGAGCACAGTGCTATGGCTTCCGCACTTGGCGCTTCCATGATGGGTGCCCGTGTATTCACGGCCTCTTCATCTCAGGGACTTCTGTACATGTGCGAAATGCTGAACTATGTCAGCGGCGCCCGTCATCCGGTCGTAATGGCTGACGCTAACCGTTCAACGGCTACGCCGTGGAACATTTTCGGCGATCACCGTGACGCTATGTCAATGAGAGACTCCGGTTTCATCCAGCTTTACGTTGAAAGCGGCCAGGAAGCTCTGGACACAATGATCCAGGCATACAAGATTGCTGAGGATCCGGAAGTCATGATACCTGTTATGGTAAACATCGACGGATTCACACTTACACACACATATGATCTCGTAGATATACCCACTCAGGAAGAAGTTGATGCATTCCTTCCGCCGTTCAACACGACGCTCAAGCACAGCCTCGAGAATCCGATGGTAACATGCGCTACGATCGGTCCGCTCTTCCACACGGAAGGCCGTATCCAGCAGCAGGCAGCGTTCGAAGTCGCGAAGAAAAAGATCAACGAAGTCGCAGCTGATTTCGCCAAAGCATTCGGCAGAGATTACTGCGGACTCGTTGAGGAATACAAGTGCGAAGATGCCGAAGTGGTACTCGTAGCAACGGGCAGCTGCGCCGGCACAGCAAGAGTAGTTGTTGATCAGAGAAGAGCAGCCGGCGAAAAAGTCGGTATGATCAAACTCAGAAGCTTCCGTCCGTTCCCGAAAGAGTACTTCGAATCTCTCGGCGACCGCTTCAAAGCAGTCGGCGTAACGGATAAGGACTATTCGTTCGGCTTCCTCGGAACAGTTTACAGTGAAGTTAGAGCTTCCATGTACGATTCCAACGCCAAGATGGCTAACTTCATCTGCGGTCTCGGCGGACGCGACGTTTCCAAGGCTCATATCAATGAAATGTTTGATGTCCTGAAGAACCTCGCTGACGGCAAACAGGAAGAAGAAGTTCAGTGGATCGGAAGGAGATGGTAAAATGGCAATCAATTTCAGAGATTTACCGGATCAGGAACTAATATACGGTCAGAAGAGCTGCCAGGGCTGCGGTGAGCTTCTTGCTGCAAGACTGGTTATGAAGATCATTGGCGAAAAGAGCGTTGTTGCCTGCCCGGCAGGATGCTTTGCCGCTACGACTTCCGTATATCCCGACGCATCCGTATTCGTAAACAACACAGTAACAGCTTTCCCGGCACTCGCTTCCACGCTTGCCGGTATGGTAACAGCCGGTGAGGCTCTCGGACTCGATCCGGAGATCACATATCTCGCCATCGGCGGAGACGGCGGTACTCTCGATATCGGTCTCCAGGCACTTTCCGGAGCCGCTGAGAGAAATGACAACCTGATTTACATCTGCATGGACAACGAAGCTTACATGAACACAGGTGTTCAGAGATCCGGAGCTACACCTTACGGCGCGTCCACGACGACGACACCGGCAGGCAAAGTTTCCAAGGGCTGCGACAACAAGTTCAAAAAGTCCCTGTTCGAAATCATGGCTGCTCACCGTATCCCGTACGTTGCGACAGCTAGCGTAGCTGATCCCAGAGACCTCATGGAAAAGGTCGCTAAAGCGAAAGCTCTCAAGGGCTGCAAGGTTATCCAGGTATTCGCACCCTGCCCGACAGGTTGGGGATACAAACCGGAAGAGACCATCGAGATCGCGAAACTCGCGCTCGACACAGGTCTTTGGTTCCTCGGTGAGTGCGTGAACGGTGAAGACTTCACGATCAAAAAGCCGAAAGAATTCAAACCGGTCAAAGAATATCTGTCCAAGCAGAAACGTTTCAGACATCTCGGTGAAGAAGATTACGAACTTATCGAGAAGTACAGAGAAGAAGACTGGGCTCACCTCGAAAGACTTATGGCCAGATAAGTCAGAAGCGGTGACTGATATCTGTCAGAATTGATAGAAAAACGCGCGGGAGCGTGTCAATGCACTGCTTCCGCGCGTGATCCGCAGAATCATTTGCTCCCGAATAAGCGTATGAAAGAGAGGAACTAATGGCATTTAAAACCAGAGAAGGTTATTATGCAGACCTTAGGGCTATGCGTAAGAACGTTTACAAGAACGGACATGCTATAGAGGATCTCGTTACAGATCCCGCTACCATGAGACTTGTGGAGAATGAGGCGTACCTTTATGACGCGCTCCAGGATCCCGAGTTTGATCCGATTCTGAAAGAAACATCTTCGCTTACGGGAAATGAGATAGTAAGGTGGATCAGTCTCAATACTGAACCTGATAAACTCAAGAAAAGTGTTGAGATGAAGCGCTTTGCTTTTGATCACGTAGGCACCTGCATGGCGGGTATCTGCGTCGGTCACAATATCATGAATGTACTCTGGTCCGTGACCTATGACATTGACAAAGCGAAGGGAACAGAGTATCATAAGAGGCTAGAGAAGTGGATAATAGAAACGGAGTCAAAGTGCTACAAAGTAGCAGGAGCTCTCACCGACGCCAAGGGCGACAGATCGAAATCCGCGGGACAGCAGGACAATCCTGACGCAAGTGTCCATATCAAAGAAATAAGACCTGACGGCATCGTCGTAAGCGGTGCGAAAGTCATGATTGCCCACGCGGCAGTCTGCCAGGAGATCTTTGTAGGAACAGGTACGGGCTATAAAGAAGCCGATAAGGATTACGCTGTTTCGTTCGTTGTTCCAAGGGACATCGAAGGACTTACGATCATCCAGACCGACGCAAGTGAGGGAAGAGAAGGCTGGGATGATATGAAATACGGCGACCAGTCCTCCTACCTGATATTTGAAGATTGCTTTATTCCGAACGAGAGAGTATTCATGTGCGGTGAATACGAGTTCTCGGGATCTGTTATCGATCGTTTCGTCGGAAACTATCGTGCATGCATCGGAAGCTGCGTCGCCGGACAGGGCGATGTCATGACCGGTGCGGCGGTACTGATGGCAAGAGCCAACGGTCTCCCGATGAAGAAATTCAAAGACAAGCTCATTAATATGACAAGAATCAGTGAGACTGTCTGGGGACTGGGACTTGGATCCATCTATGCCGGCTATATGCATGAATCCGGCGTATGGTTTGCCGATCCAACTATCGCATGTGTCAATAAGATCTACGCAGCCGAGAACTATGCGGAGCTTCGCAGACTTCTGCAGGATATCGGAGGCGGAATCGCTGAAACAGGATGCTTCCCGAACTATAAGGACTGCATGGATCCTGTACTCGGCCCCAAGATCATGAAGGCTATTTCGGCTAATCCGGAAGTTACGCCTGAGAACAGGGCACGTGCTGCAAGGCTTGGCGAATGGTACGCCAGAGCGGGCGGACTTCTCGCGTTTGTACACGGCGGTGGATCCCCGGACGGCTGCAAGCTCGTCATCAACAGAAATACCCCGTATGAAAAATACGCGCAGTATGCTGCTGATATAGCAGGGATCGACCAGACGATCAAAGATCCGCAATAAACGCGGTCATTGATAATTGCTTTTGTTGTATTGAATTGGATAATAACTGTCACATTCCAATCTACTTCTAAGTTGTTAGGAGGTAATGAAAAATGAAAATGAAAAAAATGTTTGCTATTCTTCTGACATGCCTGCTGGTATTCTCACTCGCAGCATGCGGCGGCGGCAGCAAGAAAGAAGAAGCTCCGGCTTCTTCAGCAGCTTCTTCCGCAGCGGCTTCTTCAGCAGCTGCAAGCTCGGCTGAAGAACCCGCTTCCGCACCGGCTAGCTCGGCTGCTGCAGGATCCGATCTGGATCAGCAGGTACATGACTATGTATCCGGCGTTAACATCACAAGCACAGATGATGTTACATGGAAACTGGCTCACGTTTGTACAGAAGATACAGCTGCTCACTGGGGCGCTCTGATCTTCAAAGAGGTTATCGAGAGAGAGACCGGCGGACACTTCAAAGTTGAAATCTATCCGAACTCCCAGCTTGGTAACAACCCGGAGATCGTAGAAGGTATGCTCGCTGGAACAATCGAAGCTGCTATCCCGAACGGAACAACATTCGGCGGATATTCTCCGAAGATGCAGGCTATCGAGCTCCCGTTCCTTATCAACGACATCAGCAACTTTGATGACGCTGAAAAGGTTTACATCACATCCGGAGCTATCGATCCGATCATCGAAGACATGAGAAACGCTGGTTTCGAATGGATCGCTTCCTACTTCCAGGGAATGAGACACCTGACAACAGCTAAGACAGAAGTTCACAAGACTGACGACCTCAAGGGACTCAAGATTCGTGTTCAGGCTTCTGACATCCAGCTCGCTACATGGAACGCACTCGGCGCAAACGCTGTACCGATGGCATTCTCCGAAGTATTCACAGCTCTCCAGCAGGGTGCTCTTGACGGACAGGAAAACCCGTACAACAACATCTATACACAGGGCTTCTATGAGGTTCAGGGCTACATCATGGAGTCCGGCCACCTCTTCGATATCATCCCGCTCGTAACAAGCGTTACCGCTTTCAATGCGCTGCCGGCTGATTATCAGGAACTCGTAAAGAAGGTTGGTACAGACCTCTGCATGCTCCAGTGGCAGAAAGCTAATGAGTATGACGAAATGTACAAGCAGATGATTCTTGACAAGTCTGCTGGTAAGTGCCAGGTCATCGAAATGACAACAGAAGAACGTGCTGCTATGAAGGACGCTTGCGCTTCTGTTTATGACACAGTTAGAAAGAACGTCGGAGACGACCTCGTTGATGGAATGATCAACGCTCAGAACTAATTGTGGCTAAAAGAATCCATTAAATGTTGATTGGTTATAAACTAATCTAAACACAGACACAGTTATTATTCAGTAGACTAACAAAACAAACGAAACGGCCCCGCGCACACGGGGCCGTTTTTGTGTCTGTGCCGGAGGGCTTTGTCATGTTATAATGGTATTACTTTGTAGACGGAGGATACCATGAACGAGAATATCAATGTATTCAAAGGCGCCAGCGACTATATAGCTGATGATGATCTGCTTCTTACCGCGAATATCGCGATAGCGATGAACAAACCGCTGCTCGTGAAGGGAGAACCGGGGACCGGTAAAACAGCCCTTGCTGAAGCTATCGCCGGGGCTTTGGGCAAAAAACTAATTGTCTGGAGCATCAAGTCGACGACACAGGCTCAGGACGGGCTTTATGAGTATGACGTCGTGAGGCGGCTTTACGACAGCCAGCTCGGAAACGAAGGAGTCGAGGACATCAAGCGGTATATCAAGCTCGGCAAGATAGGGGAGGCGTTCACTTCAGATGAGCAGTGCGTCCTTTTGATCGACGAGATAGATAAGGCGGACCTGGAATTCCCTAACGACCTATTGTGGGAGCTTGACCGAATGGAATTCTATATACCGGAAACCGATGAGACGATCAGGGCGAAACATGTTCCTATCGTCGTCATAACGTCAAACGCGGAGAAAGAGCTTCCGGACGCGTTCCTGCGCCGCTGCGCGTTCCACTATATCGCATTCCCTGACAAAGAACTCATGAGAAAGATTGTGCTTTCTCATTACCCCAACATTGAAGATGAACTGATGGATCAGGTGCTGGACGCGTTCTTCTTTGTCAGACAGAAAGACGAACTCAAGAAAAAACCCAGCACAAGCGAACTCCTGGACTGGATAAAAGCATTGACTTTGTCAGGGCTTCCGACGAACCGGCTCAGGCAGGACATGCCGCTCGCCGGATTCCTAGTCAAAAAGGATGAAGACCTCGAGATCGTCAAGAAGGGTTACGGAATAAGGGGACTCTTCTGATGTTTCTTGATTTTCTGCTGTTCCTGAGACATGGCGGCATGAAAGTGTCGCTCAATGAATGGCTCTCGCTTATAGAGGGTATGCGTATGGGGCTCCACGGTCAGAGCATCAGGGGTTTTTTCGTGCTTTGCAGGACACTCCTGGTAAAGAGCGAAACGATGCTCGACAGGTTCGAAGAACTGTTCTACAGATTCTTTAAAGATGTGACATCGGATGAACTTCGCCGTGAAATGGAGGCTCTTCTTCATCATCCCGATCTTGCGCAGACGGTTTTCTCGGAGTATATGGAGCGCGCGGGAATCGATTCTGAGGCTGTAAATCGCGCCTTAGAGACACGTTTTTCCGAAAGTGGTGAATCTGTACGTGCATACGGCGCGGGTGAGGGAGAAGGCTTCGGTGACGGTGGAAGGGGCCCGGGAGTAAGCGCGGGTGACGCAGGATCAGCTCCGGGATCAGGCGGACGTTCCTCTGTGCACGACCCGGGAGACCGGAAGTTCCGTGACTGGAGGACTGACTGCACGATAGATTCGAGGCAGTTCCAGATGGCGTTCAGGCTTCTCAGGGAGCTTTCCAGAAAACTCAATACGACAGAGAAAGAGCTCGACATAAAAGGCACCATCAAAAGCACGTGCGCGAGAGGCGGTATACTCGATATCAGAATGCGACCGCCGAGGAGAAACAAGCTCAAGCTTATGGTGCTGATCGATTCGGGTGGATCGATGACCCCGTACGAGCAGCTCTGCAGCCTGCTTTTCCAGTCCCTGAACAAAGCAAACACTTTCACTGACCTCAAGATCTACTATTTCCACAATTATCTCGAAGATCAGGTTTACAAAGACCCGTCGATCGATTCGGAGGATACGGTAAAGACAGAGTGGATACTGCTGAATATTCCGGGTGAATACAAAGTCATATTCGTGGGAGATGCCGAAATGGCTATGCACGAGCTTGTGAACTATTCGTCGTGGAGCTCGAAAAACAGCGCGCCTGACGGGATCACATGGTTCAGGATGTTCAAAGAGCAGTA
>JAFOKI010000052.1 GCA_017419895.1 Eubacterium sp.
CGGTACTATATCTCCTATGGTCGTACTCTTTGTTTCCGATGTAATCATCATAGTTGCGCCTTGTCCCATGAAAGGAATATTCGTCGCGCGTTCTTCGATCACATCAGCTATTGAAGATGTACGATCTACTATAGCTGCCCAGTCGATATTGTTATCGACCAGGTTTCTATTGTACATTCCATTGACGTTTCCGTATGAGAAATCTACGTCGGGATTATTTCTGTTCTCAACGGCTCTGACATAGAGGTTCTCCGGAGCGTCATAACCGCCATCGGCTCTTCCCGATCCGAAGATCGTCGTAAAGTCACCGTAGCTGCCGTCGAAATGTCCTCCATCGCGGAAGTGACCGCTCAAGCTGAAGAATGCTACCTTGAATCTGAGCGCTACCGGGCATGTATAAGTAACTGTATCCGTCGTTTTATTGTTATCCTGAAGGATCTCAACACCGGTGTGTGCAGGCAAACTCAGAGCTGCGCTTATAGTATTGGACACAGTCGTTGTCAACTCGTGGGTTTCTTCCCATGCGGTTTCGATCGCCTGAGTTGCGCTGACTTCGATCTTCAGCATCTCCTCAACACCAGCTACTACCAGGCTGCCGGAAAGCGTCGTTTCAGAACCTATCGTTTCTGTAAACTCAAATGATTCGGTCTGAGAAATCGTATTGGAGACCGTCTGTGAGAGTTCAGAAGACAATTCCATGCTGACTTCTGATTCCTCCTTTGATTTGTTCTCGGAATAAGACGCATACGGAGGATTATCGGTTTTCGATGTATCGATACGTTTACCATCTTCGTACTTAACATCCTTGTCTACGATTGCCGAAAGCTGGAAATCGTAGAACACAACTCCATACGAGTTATAGAATGTTTCAGTGTTTGTTGCTGCACCAATAACATCGCACTGCGTTACGATATTGTAGAACGCTTTTGTCTCTTTATTGCTGTCCAGGGCTTTCAGCGCTTTGTACGTATTCTCGCCTACTCCATGGCTAAGAAAGTCTGATTCACTGGCCGAGCCGGTATTAAGACCGATTTTGATTTCATGTGCCATCTGAGAGCGGACAGCACCTAATGAAGTCGCCATCTGAAGACCTGTACTGTGGTTATAGTCTTTGTCTACCTCGCCTTTCGTTCTGCTTTCGGGATTGCCCAGCCACTGAATCAGATCGATCCTGACAGAACTGGTGTTATCCTGATCCGGTGCCTCAAAGAAGTAGGACCAGTCATGCTGATCGTTGTTCCATGTAGATCCGGATAAACGCTCTCCCGGAGCTACCGATTTCTGATTGAAAACTTCGATTGCGATTTTCGCCCAGTCGTTCAGGTATGTACTAGACAAACTGCGGAGCGCGCCGTCGTTAAGGTTTGTTCCGATCGTTCCGGATACATCGTAATACGTATACGGATTGATCACGACTTTTTCAGGATAGGTTTTATGCACTTCACCCTGATCGTCGGTATACGTGTGCCATACGACCTCATCCGCGGCGAATACCGCTGACGGCGCGAGCAAGACAAGAAGTGCCGCAATAAGCAGACACAACAGCCTACTCACATTTTTCTTACATTTCATCATCTTCTTTTTCGCCCTCCTTTTCCTTTTTTAAAACCATTCTCTCTCTATTGATACGGTTCCTGTATCTAATCCCCAGTACAGCGAGGATCACTCCGGCGCCGAAAGCCAGGAAAGCTATGAAAACATAACCCATGGTTTCCGGTCTAAGCAGGAAGGAACCCATTACAGAATCCTGTGATACCGCCGCAGCAGACCTCGAGAAAGCGGAAATGCTTCCCACAACGCCAAGAGAGAGCACGATGAACATGCTCGCCAGGATCCGTGTGGTTCTTCTTTCCTTTCTTTCCATGATGATCTCGCTGCGACGCATTATCTCACGCAGCGCGTCATCTCTAGTATGTTTCAATTAACTCACCTCCCGGTGCCTCAGTTATATCTTACATACCTTTGTTGCAGGTTTTCAGATTTTTACTCAGCAAAAAATAAAAAAAAAATCCGCGTAAGCGGAATTTTTTTATGAAATCTTGCTCTGCGGCAGCTTTGTTATAGCTCAGAAGTATCCGGTCTCAGCCTCATGAAGCCGGCATAAAGAAGTATTGAAGTAATCAGCGGAAGTGCATAGCCAATATAAGAAGTCAGGCCGGGTTCTGACACCAGCAGGTTATAAAGGCCGTGGAACGACATCGAGAGCGACAGCGCGCCTACTACTCCCGCAACTGAAACTGCCCTGAATCTTCTCACTATAACAAGTCCAATGACGACAGCGAGTATGCTAACGATATGCATGATCCCTGTCGAAAAACCCCTGATCATTATGAAAATGAAATTCTCTGCGCCGGACGTCAGTATATGGCAGCAATTCTCAAACGTCGCAAAACCCGCACCGACGCCAGTCGCAACGATGAACATCCTTCCCTCTTCAGGTTCCAGGAATAAAACATAAATGAGAAGCGGCGCGAATTTTGTCATCTCCTCAATTATCGGAGATATGAATATCGAAATATCGTTCGTTGACATTTCTGTGACTGAATCTACGAATCCTCCGATATACGCGCCAATCAGACACATCGTCATTCCGACAAGGAATGAGATGATGAATCTTCTGGCGCTGCCCCTCACGAAAAGCAGCGAAATTGCCAGAGGAACGGCTATACATATCAATATGTTCTCAGCGTATATCATGCTTCCTCAATCTCCCTGACAGTTCTTGAAGTGTAATAGAATGCAGCGGCAAACGCGAACGCATTCACAAGAAAGAACGCATTATACCAGTGTCCCGAAGACATATACATACAGCTGTACGAATACAGTATAAGCAGGAACGACAGTCCCATCTGGGATATATCTTTGTTTTTGCGTTTTCTTCTCCCTGCAAACAGCCTGAGCAGGAGCCAGATCATTCCCGCGGAAAGGATAAGATACAGCACTAAGTCTGCGGTACCCGAAAACGAATCCGGCAGTACGGCAGATGATCCGGCTGTCACCAGTACCACAACATAGTATATGGCAAAAGTTCTCTGTTCCCGTTTTCTCAGAGCTTCAGTCGATGTAATCAGGCAAACCACCATGAAGAAATAAGTTCCGTACGTCAATCCGCCAACGATATCCTGCAGCCATTCACCGGACCAGTATATCCATAAGGCCACATTCGCCGCTACGCAAAGCACTGAAAACGCGAATTCTTTTTTCCAATTCCGGATCAGCAGCGACTCCCCTCCCATACAGACTATTATCTGATCTGCCAAAAGAAGGAACGATGCATTCTCGGCTATTTCATTTACCGCGATCGGCATGCGCGCGTCGGATCTCAGAATGTCATATACCATCCAGTATATGTCGCTGCCGATCAGCGTGACGATCGCGAAAACAAAAAATGATATGTTAAAAAAGCCCTTGTTGTTTCTCCCTACAAGTATCACCCATACAAGCAGCAGAACAAGGACCAATGAATGGAATATATTTAGCGCAATTTCAAGTCCCATTAACGCGCTTCTCCCTATTCCTTACTGAGAACCTGTTTCAGAGCGGCCTTTCCGCGGTCCGCCAAATTATATATTTTCTTTTTGTTTACACCCATGATACGGGCAATCTCATCATGCGGCATATCTTCAAAATACATAAGATACAGAACCTGTCTGTACTCTTCCGGTATCTTTTTAAGAGCTTCATACAGAGCCGCGTACTGTTCCTTCTTGAGGATCTCCGTTTCAGCCGACAAAGACTCATCTGCTATCTCAGTATCAAGCGGCAATGAGGAAACTCTGTTTTTTCTCAAATGCATCAGTGCCAGGTTATGACCAATCGAATAAAGCCATGTCCTGAAACTGCTCCGTCCCGAGAACAAAGACCTCCCGGCTGCAACTGTCGCGAAAGTGTCTATCATGAGGTCTTCCGCGTCTTCCAGATTGTGCACATAACCGTATATGAACAGTATCAGCCGTTCCCGGTGACGATCCAGCAGGATCGCCATGTCCTCGCTTTTTCGCGTCGCAAGAAAGCGGCTGTAAACCAGCTCATCAGACTCATGCATGTCGAGCCGCCCTCCTCCCGGTCACGTAAGTGTAGATTTCGCCTAGTATAATATATTGTAGACGATAAAATGCTTTTTTTCAACTTTATTCGGATATTCAGGAAAACCGTACTTCCTGCCGACCGCATGGCAAAACCGCCCTCTGCTTCAATTTTCTTTAATTGTTATTACTTTATTTATATGGTATAATATCTGGAATATTGAATGATTTGTATGATGTGTAATTATGTCTAGATGTCGGAAGACGTAAATAATCGTCATAACCGAACATGGAGTGTACAGAATGAGTGACGAAATCAAAGAAAACCTGAATGACATCGTGGAAACGGTCACTGACGAAATCGCGGATCAGCAAATAATCCCGGAAGATATAACGGAAGTGCTACCGGAAGCAACAGTGGATCAAGCGGAAGAATATGTAGACGAGGTACTGAGTGAGGCTGCCGATGACATTGCCGAAAAAGTACCCGCGGAAGAGATACCTGTTTTAGACGCTACGGTCGAAGATGTTGACGGAGTTGTCTCAGAACCGGAAGAAGCTCCGATTGAAGCGACTAACGAGCCTGCATCAGAACCGGCTGAGGAACCTGTAGACGTACCGGCTGAGGAACCTGTAGAGGCGACCGTCGAGGAGCCTGGAGAAGAACTTCCTGAAGACAGTGAGCCAATAGAAGAATCTCTTCCGAAGATCGTCGAAACATATCCCGCGGAGGACTCCTTCGAAGAACCTACAATCGATACAGACATCCTGACCGACATTGAACCTGATACCGATACCGCAGGCTCAGAACTGCCGGTCGAAATCGAACCCGTAGGAAATACCGGGGAAGAGTTCACTCCCGAGATCACAGATGAGCCGATCCCTGAGATCACGGAAGAGCCTATTCCTGATACACCGGAAGAGGTTGTTCCGGAGACATTGGAAGAAGCAGTTCCGGAAGTACCGGCGGAACCCAAAGAGAAAGCAGTGATCGCTCCCCTTCCGGTCGAAATCGAGCCTGAACCCATATCGCCGGAACCCGAGCCGGTTGCGAAAGCGCCAACGATGGAAACAGTGCTTGCGGCAATGGTAGCGGAAAGAGAAGCTGCAAAGGCTGCAGAAGAAGCCAGACTTGCCGAAGAAGCGGCAAAAGCAGCGGCAGAAGCCAAAGCCGCTGAAGAAGCGGCAAAAGCCGCTGAAGAAGCAAGGGCTGCCGAAGAAGCAGCAAAAGCAGCTGAAGAATCAAAGGCCGCTGAAGAAGCCGCAAAATCAACTGAAGAAACAAACGCAAAAGAAGCCGCAGCTGACGCGGCAGGAGCACAGGTAGTGGCAGCAAGAAGCGATAAAACAAAGAAAAAGCAGAAAGTCAAAAAAGGACATCCGATTCTCAAGATGGTCTTTTTACTCTTCTTTGTTACCATAATCGCAGCCGGAGGCGCAGTGCTCACGTATGGATATCTGGCAATTCGTGACTATAAAGACATAGATGTCAGCGATATCTACTCACACCTCAGCCAGAGTTCGCAGATCTACGACAAGGATGGAAACAAACTCGAAACAATTTACTCGGGCGAGAACAGAACGATAATCAAGTACAGCGATATGCCTGACAACCTCGTGAACGCGTTCATTGCGCTCGAGGATAAAACGTTCTGGGATCACAACGGATTCAACTTTATACGTATGGCAGGAGCCATCAAGGAAAAGCTGACCAGCGGAGGCGAAGTAAGCGGAACGAGTACCATCACCCAGCAGCTTGCAAGAAACATCTTCCTGTCTGAAACACGCTTTGACCACAGCATAAACAGAAAGATCCAGGAAGCCTGGATAACCATGAAGCTAGAAGAGCAGCACACCAAGCGGGAGATCATCGAGGCATACCTGAACACTATCGACCTCGGCTTTAACAGTGCCGGTGTCGAGGCTGCCGCTCAGGCGTATTTCTCCAAGAGCGTCGGGGAACTCTCGCTCGACCAGTGCGCTATGCTAGCTGCCCTTCCCGCCGCTCCTGTAGCCTATGCGCCGGTAGTGCTCTCTGACGGATCGGATGTGACTGAAGATACAGTCGTGCTCAAGAAAAACGCTTCCGGCACATTCCTGCTGAATGAGACGGGAATAGACAGACGTGACCTTTGTCTTGAGCTCATGGCTGAACAAGGATATATTACCCAGGAAGAATGTGACAATGCAAAAGCAGTGAAACTCGCTGACGTCGTAGCACCGAAGTATTCGCTTTACAGCGTTACATCAAACTACTTCAACGACTTCCTGATCCAGACAGTTATCGATGACCTGCAGGCTCAGTACAACTGCACGTATGAGGCTGCCTGGGACAAGGTTTACCACGGTGGACTTCATATTTATACGACGATCGACAAAAAGGCCCAGAAGATCATCGAGAAAGAATTCCAGGATTCGTCGAATTTCCCGACCCCCGTTGACATCAGATACGATGAAGACGGAAACATCCTCGACAAGAAGGGCAATATTATTCTTTTCGACATGGAGGATTTCTTCAATAAAAAAGGCCAGTACGTGATGAAGAAGAACGAGGCCAAACTCGCAAAAGACGGATCGGTCGTCATAAAAGCCAACAAGAGGCTTCATATTTATGAAACAGTAGTCAACGGAGAAACCGATTACAGTATCGAATTCCCGTACATGTATCACTGGAAGGACGACAAGATCTACTCAGTAGCGGGCGGATATATCAATATTCCGATGGGCACAAAGACAATGAATGCCGAGGGCGATATTGTGATATCAGCCGACTTTGTCAACAGCGATCAAGGCCAGGCATTCTTCAAGTTCAAAAAGAACGGCCGTGTAGTTCTGACAAAGAACAGCTACACGCTCAATCAGGAATCCGTACAGCCGCAGGCTGCCATGACGATAATCGACAACAAGACAGGCGAAGTAAAGGCCATGGTCGGCGGCAGAACTACAAACGGACGTATGATGTACAACCGTGCGGTCGCTACCCGCCAGCCCGGATCCTCGATCAAACCGCTTGCCATTTATTCAGCCGCGCTTCAGCAGAGCGCGGAGGAGTGCGCCGAGGGCAAAAAGCATAAATTCGTCAAGACAGGCTACGACAAGCAAGGCGCCAGATTCTGGGGAGATTGGATCACAGCCGGCTCGTATGTAGTCGACGAGAGGATGAAAGTCAACGGCAAGACATGGCCTGAAAACTCCGGCGGCGGATACAGCGGAAGGAACACCGTAAGATCGGCCATAAGGAACTCGATCAACACATGCGCAGTCAAGATCTACTACCAGATCGGTAACGAGTATTCGTTCAACATGGTCAAGAAATACGGAATCACGACACTTGTTGAGGAAGGCGCAATAAGCGACAACAACCCGGCAGCGCTCGCTCTCGGCGGTCTGACGAACGGAGTCAATACTCTCGAGATGGCAGCAGCCTACACTGTATTCCCGAATTACGGCAAGAAACGCGAAAAATGGGTCATCTACTCCAAGGTAGAAGACAGTGACGGTAAAACGATTCTCAGCACCGAAGAACTCGGAATGAAGCGAGTTCTCCGCTCTGATGTTGCCTGGATCATGGCTGATATGATGAAAGGCGTAGTATCCGGTGGTACCGGTTACGCAGCCGCGATTGATGACGTTCAGGTCGGCGGTAAGACAGGTACAACAAGTGATGAATACGACATCTGGTTCGACGGCTTCACACCGAGATACAGCGCTTCCATCTGGATCGGAAACGACGTCAACATCACGCTTTCCGGAATGAGCGGATACGCCGCTGCTCTCTGGGGCAAGATCATGAATCAGATTCCCAACGCCAAGAAAGGCTCATACAAAGACATGCCGGCCGATGTCGAATACCACGGCGGCGAATACTATGCTAAAGGCACATACAGCTACATAGAATTCCCGAAGAAGAAGAAGTACACGATCTGTAAAGAGACCGGTCTCCTTGCCAACGAATTCTGTCCGAAGACCAAAGATATAGAATACGACCCGTACTTTGACACCGACGAAAAGAAACCGCCGAAAGACGTCTGCAATGTCCACAAAGAACCTGAAAAGGAGAAAGAAGACGAAGCAAAAGACGGAAAGGACGGAAAGAACAAAGACGGAAAGACTGATGCCAATACAACCAAGACCGACTCTAAGACTAACGACAAGAAGAAGGATAATAATAAAAACAATAACAAGAAAAAAGACAATAACAAGAAGAAAAAGAAAAAAGGCTGATATATTCAGCCACCCGGGACAGCTGCTTAGCGACTGTCCCCTTTTTATTCACAAAAATCCCCTTTGCCTCAAGCCTGAAACAAAGGGGCATATTTATTGCTATCTCATTCCGGATCAGTCCGCGATAAGAGCCATCCTGTCGCGGTAGAGTTCGGCGAGTTCATCTACGGAGCCTTTGTCGTCCTTGCGGAATATATACGAACCGGCGACCACGATGTCGACGCCTGTGCCAAGCACGTCCGCTACTGTATCTGCATTTACGCCTCCGTCGATCTCGATTTCATAACTATATTCATATTTTTCCCTGAGATCTACAAGTTCCTCGATCTTGGAAAGAGTCTGCGGGATCAGTTTCTGACCCCCGAATCCCGGATTTACCGACATAATGAGCACGAGGTCAACGTCTTCCAGGATGTTTTCAAGCATAGAAACGGGTGTAGCCGGATTGATGGATACGCCTGCTTTCACTCCGCATGATTTAATGTGCTGGATCGTTCTGTGGAGATGCCTGCAGGCTTCCTGATGGACTGTTATGAACGCAGTCTTGTCCGTGACGAAATCCTCGAGATAATCATCCGGATCCTCTATCATCAGATGCACGTCGTAAGGAGCTGTTTCGTGCCTGTTCAGGGATTTCATCACAGCCGCGCCAAAAGAAATGTTCGGAACAAAATGACCGTCCATAACGTCTACATGAATGTAGTCGGCGCCTGCCTTTGAGACTGCAACTACCTGCTTTCCAAGTGTTGAAAAATCAGCCGAAAGTATCGAGGGTGATGTCTGAGCCATAGGGTTACCTCCATTGATTCTTTTCGCGCTCAAGTATTTCTTCCAGATTTTTTAAGTATGACCTGTATCTCGCATCCGTAATGCCGTTTCCGCAAGCTGCCGCTTCTGAAACCGCGCATCCGGGTTCGTTCATATGTCTGCAGTCTCTGAATCGGCAGTTCTCGTGCAGGGCCGCAATCTCGGGATAAAGTTCGCCGAGTTCATAAGACGAGACTCCTGTAAGATCGAATGCCGTGAATCCCGGTGTATCGAATAGAAGCCCTCCACCTTCCGCTAGCCTGAAAATCTCGACGTGTCTTGTTGTATGTCTGCCGCGACCCGTTTTGTCGTTCACAGTTCCCGTTTCCATCTTGGCATGCGGAACAAGTACGTTAGTCAAGCTTGATTTACCCGCTCCTGATGGCCCTGCAAGAGCCGTCCTCTTTCCTGAGAATACCTCCATTAGTTCTTCTATGCCTGTGTGCTCAAGCGCTGACACAGTATGCAGACCATATCCGCTGCCTTCATATCTTGCAGCTACACGGTCAATTTCTTCCTTTGAAGCCAGATCGCATTTATTCATGACAAGAATTGCTTCCATATCGTTCTTCTCTGCCATGAGTAGGAACCTGTCGATCAGATCAAAATTCGGATCCGGATCGTGCGCGGCGAAAACGACCGCGAACATGTCGATGTTCGCGATCGGAGGGCGATCGAAAGCATTTCTCCTTTTGTGTATCTTATTGATCACTCCGGTCCCATCGGGAAGTATCGAAATCTCGACATCATCACCGACTTTCAGGAGAGTTTTGTCTTTCTTGAAGATACCGCGGCCTTTCGTTTCAATCACGCCTTTTTCGGTTTCGACGTAGTAGAATCCGCCGATGCCTTTGACGATCAGTCCTCTCATCCCTGATCCTCTATATCCTGATCGGGCGGAAGCGGGTTATCCTGATTTTCAGACGGGTCTGTCGTCGTTCCCGGGTCATCTGTCGTTCCGGGATCAGTGTTCTGTCCGGGATCGACCGTTCCTGGATCAGTGTTCCCGCCAGGATTGTCCGGGTTGTCCGGTTCGGGTTCCGGTTCAGGCTCCGGTTCGGGTTCGGGATTCTTGCAGACTACAACGTCTATATAAGTTCCCTTCTTCACGAGCGATCCCGCGTCGTACTGCTGGAAAATGATGTATCCATCCGAATAGACTTCGCTTTCGGCGTATGTTACGTTGCCGATCCTCACACCGGCTTCTTCAGCCCTGACCTTTGCCTCGTCAACAGTCATGCCTGTGAGCGGCGGAACACTTACTTCTTCAGTCTTTTTGCCGGAACAGATAACAATGTCTACGTATGTCCCCTTCTGCACGGCAGAACCTGCTGAAGGAGACTGTGTCATGATGACACCTTTCTCGAAATCATCGCTCTTTTCCTGGTCGACATCGCCGAGCTTGAATCCTGAGCTCTCAAGGAGCGAAGTTATCGTTTCCTCATCATAGACCTTTCCGACAAGCTTTGGCACTTCACCCGATTCACGTCCCGCGCTTATGTTTATGCGGACGACAGTGCCTTCTTCAGCCATAGACCCGGCTTCGGGATCTGTTGATACAACCTTGCCTTTTTCTACATCGTCGCTGATGACATTGCTTCCCTCTTCAGGAACAAAGCCTTTAGTCTCAAGTGTCGCGGCAGCTCTCTTATAATCCATGCCTGACACATCCGGGATCTCGAATTTCTCGGGTTCCCTTGATTTTATAATGTAAATTCCCACTCCGATCAGAACAGCCAGAAGCAGAACAACTGCCGCAGCAATCAATATGCCTTTTGCTCTGCTTCCGCCACCGCCGCTGCTTCCGTTTCCGTCATCATCTGAAGTATCCACGGGCTTGTCTGCCTGATCCTGACTATTGTTTATGATGTCTTCGGTGATAGGAACCGGCGTGGTGACTTTGTCCGCGCCGACCATTCTTGTAACGAACTCGATGTTGTTCAGGTCTTCCAGAAGCTCATCCGCGTTTTTATAACGGTTCGTCTGGTATTTGCTGGCTGCCTTCATCACAACTCTTTCGAGAGCCGGCGGGATACCCTTTGTAATCTGCGAAGGCGGCTGTATATCATTATTTATATGCATGAGAGCGACCTGCACCGGATTGTCACCGTCAAACGGCACCCTTCCGGTCAGCATCTCATACATGATTATTCCAAGTGAATAGATATCGGAACGCTCATCGACATAGGACCCGCGCGCCTGCTCAGGTGAGAAATAATGGACTGAACCGATGATCTTGCTCGTCTCCGTGAGAGTCGCATCGCTTATGGCTTTCGCGATACCGAAATCGCCTAGTTTGGCTGTGCCGTCCCGGGTGAGCATTATATTATGCGGCTTGATATCCCTATGGATTATATTATGGCTGTGAGCAAGGCTCAGAGCCGCCGCGACCTGTTTTGTTATGCGCACCACATCGCGGTAATCCATCGGCGCCGTTTCTCTTATGTACTCGCTCAGCGGTATCCCGTCGATCAGTTCCATAACAATGAAATGGATGTCACCTTCGTGTCCGACGTCGTAAACACTTACGATGTTGGGATGCTGAAGTCCCGCGGCAGCCTGTGACTCGTTCCTGAAACTCTCGACGAACTGAGCGTCTCTCGTATACTCGGGACGCAGGATCTTTATGGCGACGTATCTGTTCAGGAGTCTGTCTTTTGCCTTATACACAACGGCCATGCCGCCCTCACCGATCTTCTCGATCAGCTCGTATCGCCCGACCAGTATCTTACTCATTTATGTCATCCTCCGTGATCTTCATGCATACGACCGTGATGTTGTCGTAACCGCCATTCGCGTTGGCAAGGTCTATAAGCTCTCCGCAGATATCATCCATGGACTTGTCTTCGCCGAGTTTCTCCGCGATCACATCCTCGGCGACGGCTCCGTAAAGCCCGTCCGTACACATCATTATTATGTCTCCCGGACCAGCGTCAAGCACGAAATAATCCGCTCTCACGGTTCTTTCAGCTCCGACGGCCCTCGTTATCATATGCTTGTTTTCGTGCGTCTCAGCCTCTTTTTCGGTTATCAGACCGGCTTTCAAAAGCGTGTTGACATATGTATGGTCTTCCGTGATCTGCCTGAGCTTTCCGCCACGGAAAAGGTATGCCCTGCTGTCACCTATATTCATAACATAAGTCGCGTTTGGCGCGAAATACACGACAACGAGAGTCGTCGCCATTCCCGCGTTCTGGGGCTCTTCAACGGCTTTGTCGAGTACAAGTTCGTTGACTTTGTTGAAACAATTCCTGAAGTAGCGCTTTACGCCGGGCATAGTGGTCTTTCCCGTCGGAGTGAGCATACCTTCAAGGGGGTTTTCCTCTATGTATTTATAGATCCCGTCCACCGCAGTCCTGCTCGCGACGTCACCGGAATTGTTTCCACCGACTCCGTCAGCGATTATAAACACCTTGTCCTGCTTCAGCAGTTTGAGTGCGTCCTCGTTGTTCTCTCTGATCCTGCCTTTGTCTGTTCTGTATCCGTATTCCATTGAAATCTTTTCTCCGGTCATATCCTAATTCTGTTTTTCGATTATGCAGTAGTAGAATCCGTCCGTTCCGTCGGTATCCGGGAACAAAGTCTTCTCATCCAATATGTTCGCCAGGCTGCATTCCCCTGTAAATCTTCTCACAATATCTTCGTTTTCAGCCCGGTTCAGCGTGCATGTGCTGTACATCATCATGCCGCCTGTCTTGAGTCTCTCGAACGAAGCTTTCAAAATAGTATACTGCATTTTTGTAAGGGCTGTGTCAAGAAACTCTGTATTTTTGTATTTGATCTCGGGTTTTCGCCTCATTACCCCGAGGCCTGAGCACGGTACGTCGCAGATTATCATGTCCGCCATGCGTTCGTCTTTCGGCCAGCCTGCGCTGCCCGCAGGCTTGCGTCTGACTTTTATCCCGCTTCCCGGCGATACGGCAGCCGGCATGAGCGAAGCGTCTCCTGTTTCCGCCTTGATCATTTCTAAGCCGAGTACTCCGGCGCGATCATTTATAAGCTTGATCTTATGCGGATGCACATCGCGCGATATGATCTCATCCGGCTTTATGATGATTGCGGCGGCAAAAGACTTTCCTCCAGGCGCTGCGCAGACATCAATCAAAAGCCCCGGCGGTCCTGCGATCTTCCCCGACCAAGCATCCGCGAGAGCTTTTACCGCCCGGACAGAAGCTCTGTCCTGAACGAAAAACAGTCCGTCGGCAAACTCCGCGGAATCGAGAATTCCGCCTCCTGATGCTGTTATAACAAAGCCATCTTCCGGCGATCCTTTTGAACTCTCTTCTTCCGCGCTGAATCCATGTACTCTCAGACGTTCCACAAGTTCATGAGCCGTTATCCTGTTGGTATTCACCGTAAGACAAAGCTCCGGAGTTTCGTTTGAAGCCGCGAGTATAGACTCGGCGCGTTCTTTTCCGTACTGCCCGACCAGAAGTTCAGCCACCGGTTCGCTGCATGAGTAAACTACAGAAATATACCTTATTGTATCTTTCGCCAACTCCTCATCATTCTCCGGCATAACGAGTTTTCCGGAATCCCTTTTCCTCAGATAATTCCTGAGGACCGCGTTCACGAGTCCGGTTGCTTTTTTGGCGTGCTTTTTCGCGAGTTCTACAGCTTCATCAACCGCAGAATGGTCAGGCACCGAATTCATGAATACGATTTGATACAGCCCCATTTCAAGTATCACCATAACCACGGGATCTGTTTTTTCCGCATCAATGAATCCGTCAAGTATATAGTCCAGATACCTGATGCGGCTAAGTGTCCCGTATACGATTCCCCTTGAAAAAGCCCCGTATTCCTGCCCTTTCAACGCTTTTCCGAGTTCAATATTCGAATATGCGCCTTTCCGCCTGACATTCATAAGTACCATGAACGCAGTCTCGCGCGGGCTGTACTTAATGACGGCATGCGGTCTTCCGCCGCGCGGACGTTTTGCATTAAAGCCGGAGGCTTTGTTGCTTTTATTCTTGTATGAACCTCTGCCGGTCCTCATCTTCTTCCTCTTATCGCAAGCACTCTGAGAAGGTTGGCTACCGACACCGCAAGGGCGGCAACATATGTTAACGCCGCGGCGCGAAGTACAGCTTTTGACCCGCTAAGTTTATCACCGGCAACAAACCCTGACGCTTCAATGTTCTTGATCGCGCGGTTGCTCGCGTCAAACTCCACCGGGAGCGTCACGAGATGGAACACCACAACGAGAACAAACGCCAGAACACCGATATTGAAGATCGTGTCACCAAACGCACCAAATGCATCTCCAGACGCGATAAGCAGCAGCCCTACCATGATCAGTATCCATGAGAAACTCGACGCGAAACTCACCACAGGAACGATCGAGCTTCTGATCCTTAACGGCGCATAATCTGTTGCGTGCTGGACCGCGTGTCCCGCCTCATGGCAGGCTACGCTGACCGCACTCACGCTCGTGCTTCCATAGACCGACTGCGAGAGGTTGAGCCGCCTCGACCTCGGATCGTAGTTGTCTGTAAGCGAACCCGACACCATTGCTATATCAACATCCCTTAAACCATTTCTGTCCAGCATCTGCCTAGCGGCTTCCGCGCCGGTCATGCCTGTACCGGCATCGACCCTGGACCATTTATTGAATGCGCTCTTAACGCGGGCCTGAGCGATCAAAGTGAAAATGATCGCCGGTATCAGAAATATCATCGATCCGTAATCTCCCATTTTCCAATCCTCCCTGTATCATTTCCTCTGCATATAAGCAGTGCGCTTTCATTCTTCTTTACTTCCGAACCGCGCGCCGGTGAGGTCGTGCCCCAGCAGGTAATCGGCCGCTTTGACACGCTTTTTGCCGGGGACCTGCAGTTCCTTAAGCACAAGCGTCCCGTCACCCGTAGAGATATAGATGCCGGTCTTGTCAGCCTTTGTTATCTCTCCCGGATCACCCTCTGAATGATCAACCACGTCGGCACTCCAGAATTTGACCCGCGTCACCTTTCCATTCGCTTCCGTGAGGTCGCTGAACGCGCCAGGCCATGGATCGAACGCCCTTATCTTGCACTCTATTGATTTTGCGGTGCGTGTAAAATCTATTAAGCCATCCTGCTTTCCGATCATTCCACAGTATGTCGCGCGCGACTCATCCTGCGGCGTATACCTGACTTCTCCGTCTTCTATCCGTTCAAGCGTATCCGCCATAAGATCCGCGCCCATTTGAGAAAGCTCCGCGGAAAGTTCAGTCAGATTCTTTTTGCCTATTTTAGTCGTTTTGAAATCGATTATGTCTCCGTCATCGATGCCTTCTGCCATCCTCATGACGGTCACACCGGTCCTGTCCATCCCGTTCAGTATCGCGTGCTGGATCGGGGACGCGCCTCTTAATTCCGGAAGGATGGAAGCGTGCACGTTGAAACACCCATACCTCGGAATAATGAGCACGTCGCTTTTCAGGATCTGGCCGTACGCAACCACTATCATCGCGTCAGGCGCGAATCCTCTGATAGCCGACTTCGCCTCTTCATCGTTTTTCAAGCGTTCAGGCTGAAGGACCTTGATCCCGTGTGCGACCGCAACCTCTTTCACAGGCGAAAAGATCACCGCTCCGCGGTTTCCCTTTCTGTCCGGCTGTGTCACAACAAAGCCGATCTCATGCCCTCTCTCTATGAGTTTTTCAAGCACCGGGGCAGCAAACTCCGGCGTACCCATGAAAACTATCTTCATTCGATATCTTCTCCGGCGTCTTCTTCATCAGCTTCTTCAGACAGCATATGGACTTCAGTCGCTTTGTCGGTATAAAGTATCCCTTCAAGGTGGTCGTATTCATGACACATCACCCTTGCCGCGAAGTCCTCAAACTCGTACTCATTTATGTTTCCGTCGAGATCCATCGCGCGGATTTTTATCTTCTGCGGGCGCTCAACCATGCCGTAATATCCCGGCACGCTGAGGCATCCTTCAGTATCCTCGACCAGACCTTCCTGCTCGATGATCTCCGGGTTGATCATATAATATACCTGCTCAGGTTCCGGCTCCGCGACAAAGACCCGTCTCATCACTCCGACCTGCGGTCCCGCAAGGCCTACGCCCTGACCGTGACGCATGGTCTCTACCATATCTTCCATCAGGCTCCTGATCCTATCGGTGACTTCACCCACTTCTCTCGATCTTTTTCTGAGGATCGGATCGCCTTTTTCAACAATGTTTCTTAATGCCATTTCTTTCTCCCGGCTTGCTCGCGTATGTTTACCGCGGCGCAGCTTTTTAAAACGTACTGTACGGATTTATATCGAGCGTCATGCTCACAGCGGGGTCACGGCCTTTCAGCCTCTCCGCGAAATATGTAAGGTAATAGACGTACTTGTTTCTTTCGCCTCTTGGCGATTTTACCATTATGTGATAGCGGCTGGCGCTTTCACCCTTAAAGTTTTGCGCGACTCTCGGTAGCAAAGTTTTCCCGGCGTTCGGCAATCCCGCTCGCACGAGATAATCCCTGCACTCTTCCGCAGCGCTTCTTGCGGCGTCTTCATCCTCTGACGTGAAACCAGCCGCAATAAGATCCGTAAACGGCGGATAATCCATAAGCTGCCTTGCCATTATCTCGTTTCTGTAGAACGCGCCATAATCGTGTTCCGCAGCAGCTGTAAGCGCGAAATTGTCCGGTGAATACGTCTGTACGATCACCTTTCCCTGTTCATCACCGCGTCCCGCTCTTCCCGCGACCTGCGTGATCAGCTGGAACGTTCTCTCCGTAGATCTGTAGTCGGGAATGTTCAGGCTCACATCGGCGCTCACAGCTCCGACAAGCGCAACGTTCCTGAAATCGAGACCTTTTGCCACGAGTTGGGTGCCTATCAGAACATCAGCCTTTTTCTTTGCGAAAGCGTTAAGGATCCTGTCGATCTCTTTTCCGTTTTTTGCAGTGTCGATATCAAGCCTCAGCGTTTCAACTCCCGGGAAAAGCTCTTTTACCGTTTCTTCAACCTGTTCTGTGCCTACCCCGAAGTATTTTATCCTGCCGCTCCTGCATGCCGGACATGTACTTGGTACTCTTTGTTTTTTCCCGCAATAGTGACACACCATCGCGTTCTCAGTCTTGTGATAGACCAGTGAGATACCGCATTCGGGACACTTGAGCACTGCGCCGCAGTCCCTGCACGACACAAATGTCGAGTATCCTCTTCTGTTAAGGAATAGTATGATCTGCTTTCCTTGCGCGAGAGCCGCAG
Source organism: Eubacterium sp. (assembly GCA_017419895.1). Classification (GTDB taxonomy): domain Bacteria; phylum Bacillota; class Clostridia; order Peptostreptococcales; family Anaerovoracaceae; genus Aminicella. The sequence continues at coordinate 17,255 of JAFOKI010000052.1, forward strand.
CCATCTCTTCCTTCAGCCTAATGCTCAGTATACCTCTGTTTCCGCTCCTGAGTTCCTGTCTCATGTCAACTATCTCAACATCCGGGAGCGGATTGTCGTTATATCTGTTCTTCAGTTCTATTAGTTTGTAAATACCTGCTTGTGCGCGTTCATACGATACAGCCGAAGGAGTAGCACTTCCGAGAAGCAGCACGCCGCCCATGTCCATAAGCCTTTTCGCAGCGACGTCGACCGTCTCGTATTTTGGCGTCTGGTCGGATTTATACGTCGACTCATGCTCTTCGTCGAGTATGATCACTCCGACATTCTCAAGCGGCGAAAACACTCCGATCCTGGCTCCGATAGCTATCCTCGCTTCTCCGCGCCTGAGTCTCATCCACTCATCGAAACGCTCTCTTTTTGTAAGCTTGCTGTGCAGTACGGCAATTTCCTTCTTGCCGAAGCGTCCGATGAAGCGTTCTATTATCTGCTTGGTGAGCGCGATCTCCGGTACCAGCATGATCGCCGTTTTTCCCTGCTCAAGGGCATGCGCGATTGCTCTCATGTAAACTTCTGTCTTGCCGCTGCCCGTGACTCCGTGGATGAGAAAAATATCGTGCAGGCCTCTGTCCATAGACTCATAGATCTTCTCTACCGCCGACTTTTGCTCAGTAGTCAGTTCATTTATATCCTGCGCTTCACCCTCGCTGCCCTTGTATGGTTCTTTTTCCTTACCGGCTTTTGCGGGCTTTCCGTTCGGTACAAAGCATTTTATCGCGTCGATATATTTGATCCCATACCGCATGCGCATCCATTCACATGTCCTCACCATTTCGGGAGTCATGGATATGTCCGGATCCACATCGGCGATTTCTTTTATCTTTTCCGGCGAAAGTC
>JAFOKI010000053.1 GCA_017419895.1 Eubacterium sp.
CACCCATCTTTCCGTGGAGGAAGCCAAGATTTTCGTGCCCGCTGCGGGGCAGCAGCAATTCTGCATCAGTTCCATCGTGGTGGACCGGGACAGCAACCTCTACTACAAGAACGACAGCGGCTATGTGTTCGCGTTCGGACGCAGGACTTTCACACTCAAGAAGACGAGCATCACGCTCAAGCGCGGCAAGTCATACAAAGTCGCAGTAAAATCAATGAAGCCGAAAGTCACGGTCAAGTACAAGAGCAAGAACAAGAAGATAGCGACGGTCAGCAAGAAGGGCGTCATCAAGGCGAAAAAGAAGGGCAAAACGGTGATATCCGCGACCGCGAACGGTATCACGCGCAAGATCACCGTTAAAGTCAAATAGTTAATGTTATGGTATTGGGACATGTGTGTACATGGACAAATGCCATAATAGAAATATTCAACAGTGCCGGTGATTTTCCGGCGAGATAGGAGGTTTACTTAAGATGAGAAGTAAAAGTATTGCGCGTGTTCGAAGCACGCTGGTAATCATCCTGGCAGCGATCTTTTTCATGGGTTGTGCGGTGGTTATGACCTATGCGGCTGGAACCAGTTCAGACAAGGTTACTGTGACGTTAAGCGCCGGAGACTCGGATCAGTATTATGTGGTATCCGAAAACGTGGAAGCAACAGGTGATCTTGCTGAGACATATTTCCCTGCGATAGCGGGATATGAACCGGAAGGCGTATCCTGGTTTGATGTGCTGGTGGCATATCATATTTCAAAATATGGCAAGGCAAATGTGACTGCAAAACTGGGTTTAGAAGATTATTCTTATGCAGCAATTACAAAGGCTTTTGGCGTCGACAGCTCTGCGGTTATGACAATTACCAATGGAGCATATACCAATGCTGCCAATGAAGCGGTAAAAGACGGAGATAAACTGTATTTGGGATTCTATAAAGATACTTCCGGCTGGAGCGATTTTTACGGGGCTTTTGTAAAAGACGAATATACTGCTAAAGCAGGTGAAGCTCTTGATCTGGCGGTGACAGCGAACTCTTACGGGTCTGAGGTTGTTCCTTCAGCAGTAACAGTTTGTACTCTTGATCAGGAGACAGGAGCAAAAACTGAACTCGCTACCACATATAAGGACGGCATAGCAACTGTCACATTTGAAACTGCGGGCATATACTATGTGGTTCCTTCAGGTGAAAGTACATATTCCAGCTGGTCCGGAGAGGTGACCGGCGTTATTAGCGGCGATGTTTCAATGGTTACTGTAACGGCAGAAGAAGATATTTCTCCGGCTCCTTTAATGGTCACGGGACTCGAGAGCGTCAGAGTAAAAGGCAAGACCATGAAAATCAAGTTCGACAAGCTCGACGGAGCGAAAGATTATATGGTCGAATACAAAGCTGCGGGCAAGAAAAAATGGACTTCTGCCATGACAAAGGGCAAAACGACTTACACGATCAAGAAGCTCAAGAGCAGTTCGATGATAGAAGTAAGAGTCAGCGCGGTCGTAGTTGACGCGAACGGAGCCGTCGTGAAGACCGACTATTCCAAAGTTGCCCGCATGTATGTCAAAGCGGTCAAGGGTTCGGCAAAGGCCATCAAGAAAGGGTTCACCGTTAAGCTGACAAAGGACAAGAAGGCCGCTTCATACGATCTTCAGTATTCGCTCAAGAAAGATTTCTCCAACGCAAAGAAGAAAACTCTCAAGAAGAGCAAGACCAAATTGACGGTGAAAAAGCTCAAATCCGGAAAAACATATTATGTACGCTGGCGTCCGGTCGCAAAGAAGGGCGGCAAGAAATACTATGGCGTCTGGAAAACAGCTAAGGTTAAAGTGAAATAATCCATGTCTGAAGACAACCCACTTCTTGAACAGCTGAAGAAACGTAAGCGCAGACGGATCACAGTATCCGTCTGCGCTGTCCTGATGCTCGCGGTGATACTCGCGGGTCCGGTTTTGAGCGCGCTGAAAACCGCTTCTGGAGAAAAGGCCGGTACTGTCACGGTTGAGATCAGATACGACGGCCTGGCTGCGCATCCCGAGAAGCTCGGGGATCCTGCGCTTCGTGACGCGTTAAGCGACAGCGGCGTGATGCTTGGGCGGACTGAATTTGACTTCACGAACAGGCAGACTGTGCTGGACGCGCTTGAGGGTGTGTTGACTGAAGCCGGGATCAGATATGAGACCAAGGCATCCGGATTGACTTCGGTCTATGTTAAAGGAATCGGTGATCTCTACGAGAGAGACGCAGGAAGAAAAAGCGGCTGGGTATATACAGTAAACGGCCGAAGCGCTGACAAAAGCGCGTCAGATTACAAATTGTCAGACGGTGATGTGATAGTTTGGTACTTCACTTATGACTATGATGAGGATAAAATCTGAACCAAACAAAAAGGCTGCATCGTGTTCGATGCAGCCTGTTTTTTGTATGATTGCCTCAGACGCTGATTTCAAAGCTTTGCCGGATCCTGGGGGCTTTGTGACACCTGTGGATCCTGAGGCGCTGCGTTAGGCTGGACCTGCGGGCGGCCGGTGTTTCTCGGCATCTTCACGAGCGGGAGTTCAAACCAGAACGTGCTGCCCTTTCCGACGGCTGTCTTGACGTCAAATTCGGCGCGGTGGAGGTTCAGTATCTCCTTGACAATGGAGAGACCCAGACCTGTTCCTTCCGTTTCACGGACGTGATGAGTGCTGGATTTATAGTACTTATCCCAAATGTGCGGAACTTCATCGGGCGCGATGCCCATACCGTGGTCAGTGACAGAAAAGCGGACTTTTCGGCCGGACTTCTTGAGTGAGACTATTATTTTTTTGTCCTCACCGCAGTATTTCACAGCGTTTGTCATGAGGTTGTTAATGACCTGCTTGATTTTGGCTTCGTCGGCGTTAACGGGAAGCGGGCCTTTCGAACTTGTGAATTCGATATCGTAGCCCTCCTGCTCAGACAGTATGTTATATGACGAAAGTACATTTTCTGTAGCCTCAAGAAGGTCGAACGGCGCGGCGAAAATGACCATGCGCTTGGACTGCATGCGCGAAAGATTGAGCATGTCGTTGACCAGGACGTTGAGACGGTCAGCCTCATCGATGATCACGTTTAGGTGTGTCTCGCGCTTCACCGGATCGTTTCCGGAGATATCCCGGATCATTTCCGCATATGATTTGATCATCGTGAGCGGGGTCCTGAGGTCATGTGAAACGTTAGAGATAAGGTCGCGCTGGTATTCGCCAGTCTTCTGCATCTCGCTTTCCGCAAGGGACAGGGTGGCGGCAAGGTTCTTGATCTCGGTGTAATTCCCGCCGTGGAATTTAACGCTGTAGTCGCCCTTTGCCATCTCGGCGGCAGCCTTTGTTATGTTCTCTATAGGCCTGCTGATCCTGTATGAAATGTACGCGGCGATCATGAACGCCAGCATGAGCGCGATGATCGTGATGTAGATAAGCTGTACCCGGAGTATGGAAATCGTGGATTTTACGGGGTACAGAGGCGCGAAAATAAACATCAGAAGCGTCATGTCGTCCCGTGTCATGTGTGTCGCGAATTCGAGTGTGCGCTGTTCACCGCGGCTTCCGACGATACGCGTGACACTTCCGAGTTCGCTGCCCGCGAGTTCATCCATCAGGTTCTGGATCTCGCCTTCGAAACGCCCCCGTTAATAGTAAGTGTCATCGATCAGATTTCCGTTCATGTCCATAACGGGGAAACCGTTTTCATCGCGTATGAAAATATTCAAGTCGTTGTTCTTCGACTCGCTTCTGATGGTCTCTCTGAGTTCCTGGGCGCTGCCGTTTTCCGCCTGGAACGCCATGCGGATTTTTCCCGCAATGGCGCTGGTCTCCACCTGCTTCATCGATTCGTATCTGTTGTTCAGGAACCATGCCTGAAGCACCCAGATAAGGATCACGATCACTACAGCGAATAGTGTAAAGTATGCCCAGATCCTGAAGTTTATACTGTTGTGGTCAAATCTGCGTCGTTCGTTCATTCCTCGCACTCGAATTTATAGCCTACGCCGCGGAGCGTAACGATGAAATCGCGGTACGGTCCGAGCGCGTTCCTGAGGTTCTTGATGTGCGTGTCGATCGTGCGGTCGTCACCGAAGAAATCGTATCCCCAGATATCCTGGAGCAGTTTGTCTCTCGAGAGCGCGATGTCTTTGTTCTCGATAAGGTAGAAGAGCAGCTCATATTCTTTCGGAGTAAGCTCGATCCTCTTGCCGTCTACCGATACGGTGCGGGCTGGGATATTGATCTCAAGGCCTTTGAAATTCATGATGTCGGTGCGCGTCTTCTGCGACGAATTTTTACGCGTCAGTACGGCATTGACTCTGGCCATGAGCTCTTTCGGGCTGAACGGTTTGACGATGTAGTCGTCGATACCGAGCTCGAAACCGAAGAGCTTGTCGTATTCCTCGCCGCGTGCTGAAAGCATGATGATAGGAATGTCCTTGAATTTGCGGATCTCCTTGCATGTCGAGAATCCGTCAAGCTTGGGCATCATGATATCGAGGATTATCAGGTCGTAGTCGTTCAGCTTACAAAGTCCGATCGCGCTCATCCCGTCCTCGGCTTCTTCGACTTCATAGCCGTTGAACTCAGCGTACTCTCTTATGACCTCGCGGATTTTAGGTTCGTCGTCAACAACAAGTAATTTGTACATAAATTCCCCTTTCGCGCCACTGGGGCGTTATCCGGTTTTTGCTGCTGCCGGAGGTCATGCGGCTATTCGTCGCGGAACACTCCAACTATATAATATTATCACATCCGGGCATTAATATAAAGTGTCGGGGAATTGTTGAAGTTGTCACGGATAATTGAAGATGTTGTGATGACTGAGCCATTCCTTAACTTGACTGAATACCCCGGCGGCATTATACTTAATATGATATAGTTGCGTGTATTATACCCATTTTTACAAAGTTTTGCCGCCGCGCGGCACTGCTGCGCAGCGGGTAGGCGCATCATATATCGAGAAAGATAAGCGAGAAGGGAGGTGAGAAGAGATAATGCTTAAAACGTTAATAAAAGGACTGGTCTTTGTCGTGGGATGTCTCATCGGCTATCTGATCTTCCGGCTTCTGTTCTACATCATTATCAGAGTCGGATTGGTCACCGCAGAGAATGTCGCTCCGGCAGTGCAGTACGGCGTGATGATTTTATTC
>JAFOKI010000054.1 GCA_017419895.1 Eubacterium sp.
GACTACTCTGCCGGAGTACATGACTACGACAAAGTCTGCCATTTCGGCGATGACTCCCAGGTCGTGTGTGATGATCATGATAGATGCGTTGATCCTGTCCTTGAGCTGTCTGAACAGGTCGAGAATCTGTGCCTGGATCGTTACGTCGAGAGCCGTTGTCGGTTCGTCGGCGATAATGAGCTTGGGGTTGCAGGCGAGCGCTATAGCTATCATGACACGCTGACGCATTCCTCCGGAGAGTTCGTGCGGGAACATGTTGTACACGCCTTCTGAGTTTGCTATCCCGACGAGCTCCAGCATTTCGATCGTTCTGGCCTTTATCTCATCCTTTGTCATGCCTTTTCCGTCGTGGAGTTCTATAACTTCATCGACCTGATCACCGATCCTGAAGACCGGGTTAAGGCTTGTCATCGGTTCCTGGAAGACCATCGAAATGTAGTTGCCCCTGAGTTTCTGCATGACCTCAATTGGCGTATTCTTGATTTCGTAGGCTTTATCGCCGAGATTGAGCCTGATGCTTCCGCTCACAATCTGGCCCTGTGGCCTCTGCAGAAGCTGCATCACGGACAGACTCGTAACGGATTTACCGCAGCCCGACTCGCCGACGACACCGACGGTTTTTCCCTGAGGCACATCGAATGAAACGCCGTCAACGGCTTTTGATGTACCTACGTCAGTAAAGAAGAATGTATGGAGATCGTCGATTTCAAGCGCGTTCGCCGGGTCCTTCATCTCTGTCAGATACTCACTCTCGGGAACGTTCTTTCTTTTGTATTTCTTTTCGAATTCTTTGGTTATCTTCCGGTTTTCCTTGGAGATCCTGCGTGATTCTTTGGCGGAAAGATATCCGGTCTGTTTTTTCTTAGCCATGTCTTTCCTCCTTTCCTAACGCTTCATCTTGGGGTCGAACGCATCTCTCAGACCGTCACCCACAATATTGAAGGCGAGTACGGTGATGAGGAGCAGAACGCCTGCCGGGATCCAGATGAACCAGTAATTCGTAAGTACGAATGTATCGTTTACGTCGTTGATGATATTGCCCCATGACGCGAACGGGAATCTGACGCCGAGTCCGAGGAACGAGAGCGTCGCTTCCATGATGATCGTCGAACCGAGACCCATAGTCATGTAAACGATGAGCTGCGGGATGACGTTCGGAAGCAGATGCCGGAATATTCTCCTCGAGACCGCGATGCCGCATGCTTCTGTCGCAGTCATGAATTCCTGCTCTCTGAGAGACAGTATCTGCCCGCGAACAAGTCTCGCGACTCCTGCCCAGCCCAGGAAACCGAGTATCAGCATCAGGTAGATCATTCGGGTGAGTGACGGAACGTTGGCAGCGTCCATAGCGGCACCGATTATGATGATGATCGGCATCGAGGGGATACAGTAGAATATATCGACGATACGCATGATCAGACCGTCTATCCAGCCGCCGAAATATCCTGCGATTCCGCCAAGGATAACTCCCAGCAATGCTTCGATGAACACTACTATGAAACCGATCATGAGCGAGATCCTGCCGCCATACATAAGTCTGGTCAGCATGTCCATTCCGTTCTTGTCAGTTCCGAGCCAGTGTTCTTTGGATGGTCCGGAATATGTATCGAATACTCTTGTCTCTGTCTCCTGCTGTACGTTCCAGATTTTCTTGGACGCGTCATACTTCAGGATGTAATCTGCAGTGACACCGTCTTCTCCTGTATATGAGAATGATTCGCTTCCGGCCTCGATCGCATCAATAAGCTTAGTTTTGAAATCGCGGCTGAAGAAAACATCTGACATAATAGCTTTTACAATGTAAGAACTTATGTAGGCGATTTCGTTTCCTGAAGCGTCCGTAATGACGCCGTCATCACCGAGATTGTACTTGGTGCCTTCGGCAGTGAATTCTTTCTTGTTATCTGCCAGCGCCATAAAGGCGTTATACGTGAGCTCGAATGAACAAGGGTCTTTTGTAGAGGAGTTGACAAGCTGTTTGCTGGCGATTCCGATGATTCTGCCACCGGTGCTTACAGTGTAAACATCTTCTGCCAGTTTATCCAGTTTATACGACTGATCTTTGTAAGTGAACTCAGTCTTGTTCTCGAGAATGGCTTTCAGTGTCTGGGACTGGATTATGCTCTTGAAGGCATCTTTGTCCGCAATAGTGTAGCGGTATTCTTCATTGTGCTGAACACCCGCGTAATCCTTGTCCTGTTTGTCGATCCTGTAAAATTTCTGGTCCTGCTCGTAAGGTGTTATTATTCCGCCTATATACGAGAATATGAACATGATCACGAGAACGACCATTCCGGTTACAGCCAGTCTGTTGCGGAAGAAACGCTTTGCTACAAGCATTCCCGGCGACAAAGCTTTTACGCGTCTGTCGTCACTCAATGAGTATTCGGGTTCGTTGGTTTCGCCCGGTTTTACGGCTTCGGCCTCGGCAGCTGCAGCAACGGCTGTTGCTTCTGCTTCGGCGGCTTTGTTCTCCATATCGGGAGCAAGGTTAGTCATATTTTCTTTTTCCATGATCGCACCTCCTCCCTTAAGCTATTCTGACCCGCGGGTCGACCACCGCATACAGAACGTCTGCCAGCAGGTTGCCCAACAAAGTCAGCATTGCGGAAAATACCAGGAAGAACATTGAGAATGGTATGTCACCGGCCGTCATTGAGTAGAATGAGGCGTAGCCTATTCCGGGTATTCCGAACAGTGTCTCGGTAATCAGCGCTCCGGAGAAAAGTCCGGGCAGCGATCCACCGACGATAGTTACTATCGGGATCAGTGTATTCCTGAACGCGTGATGGTAAATTACCTTGCGTTCAGAAAGACCCTTGGCTCGTGCGGTTCTGATATAGTCGGCGTTCAGGACTTCAAGCATATTCGTTCTGGTGTAACGCATGAGTCCTCCCATACTGACCACGACCAAAGTGATTATCGGCAAGACAAGGTGATTTGCTTTATCCAACAATTGCCCCATCGCGCTTAACTGGTCGTAGTTACGGCCGACAAGTCCGTAAAGGTCGAACCAGCCGAGTTTGACGGAGAAGACAAGCTTCAGCAGTGATGCGAAGAAGAATGTCGGAAGTGAAATACCGGCCAGAGCAACTACGGATATCGTATAATCGGCTTTTGAGTATTGCTTGGTCGCTGCGATGATTCCGAGAGGAATGGCGATGAGAAGTTCAAGTATAAATGAGATGAGACCCATCACAAAGGAAAGCCATACGGTATCATTGAACTTGGTGAGTACCGGCACGGTCCATCTCCAGCTGTCTCCGAAATTGCCATGGAACATGGATGAAAGCCAGCCAAAGAAACCGGAAATGATGCTGCCGTTCATATTGTACATAACAGCCAGCTGCTCCATCCATTCCTCGTAACTCTTGGAACCCGGAGCCATTGATTTTGCCCTTGCGGTAGCCTCGATATATGAAGTAGGGAGACATCGCATCAGGACATAGATTATAAATGCTACAAAGAACAGTATGATAACCGATTGCAGCAGTCTCTTGATAATGTATTTTCGCATAATTTTATCCTCTGAATTAACTGTGGGTGAGGCAGACAGGCTAAAAGCCCGTCTGCCTCGTTTTTGCGGTTCAATACATTGTCAGGATTATTTCATTTCAATCGTCTGAACTTCATTTCTCCAGTCATAGTAGGATGTCATATCTTTTGCTACTGTGTCCATGTTGACTCTTTCAGGCGAGAAGATGTAAACGTTCTGTCTCTGGTATACAGGAACTTCTACAGCCCAGTCGATGATGATATCGAAGCATGCTTTGTAGACGGATTTTCTGTATGCCTGGTCAGTGTTGGTAGCACCCTGCTGAATGAGGTCGTCCAGTTCAGCATCAGCGATGGCGTACATGTAGTTGTTTCCACCGGGATGAGCTCCGCCGTTCTTGACATCAGCGTAGTATACCTGCTGGAATCCTGCGCTCGGGTCGAGGGAAGCGCCCCAGGCCGCGCACCACATTGCAAGGCTCTGAGCGCTGAGAGCTGTCCAAAGGTCAGCAGAGTTTGCAAGGTCTTTAACTGTAAGTGTGATACCGATCTTCTTAAATGCGTCGCTTGCGAGGTTCAGCATCATGAACGACGGGTGGTCACCTGTTCCGTCAGCCGGGATCCAGACTTCGTACTCGAGGCTGGCGCCTTCCGGAGCTTTTGTGACTTTTCCGTTCTCAACAGTGTAACCGGCCTTCTCAAAGAATCCGAGGGCTGCGTTGAGAGCTGCTTCTTCTTTTGCGGCAGGATCCATATCGGATGTGTAGATGTCGTTTCCATCAACGTCCTTGGAGAATGCAACCGCATAGTCAGCGTCTGTTTTCTGCGGAGCAGCCCAGGATGTGTTGGAGATAGGATAGTTAACTACGGATGCTGTGTTGCCGTAGTAGGAATCAACTGTTACGTCACGATAGTTGCAGAGAACTGTTGCGAACGCTTTACGGAGTGCCTTGGACTGATCTGATGACGGATCGTCGCCGACCTTCATGACCTTAGCGCACATTCCGAGATAACCGTAACCGTTGTTGTCAACTGCCATCGTGATGATCTTGTCGCCGTTGACATCGCCGTTGCCGTTCGCTTCGCAGATAGCGTCGTAAGTCTTGGTGGAGTACGACGGGTCTGTGATGTCGATCGTTCCTGTTACGATACCGTTCAGTTTATCTGTATCCTGGGACTCGAGGAACTGCATGTTCTTGGTCTTGGGAGCTCCCAGGTAATAGTTTTCGTTAGCTTCGAATGAAACTACGCCGTTTTCGAATTTGATGAACTTGTAGGGGCCTGCTCCAAGCGGTGTCGTTGTCTTGGAACGTACTGTGGAGAGGTCACCTTTGTCGAATCCGAATTTGTGAGCGTCGTAGTCATATTTTTCCGGGTCGCCGTAGTAATGCATCGGAGCGATTGTGATAGCGAGGTCATAAACGGCAGCAGCGTCGGGCTCTGTCATGGTGATCTTAATGCTGTAGTCGCCGGTCTTCTGGATACCTTCGATGTAATCTGCGGATTCACCGGTCTTGATACCTACGTTGTAGTTGTCATAGTTCGGAATGAGTTCGGAGATTCCGAGCGTGGCTTTTTCTGTAGAAATAGCCTTTATATAATCGCCGTCGTAAGCTTCTGCAATAGCTTTTCCGAAGTCTTCTACGGTAGCGGTTTCAGGAATATCGTATCCCCAGTTGGAAGCGCATGCGGATACCGGATCAGTATCGGCATTGTAGCCGTTTCCAACGCAGTAGTCAACGATGTCCTGAGCGAGTGCTGTCATTCCGGCATCGAGGTCTGCCCAGAACTGAGTCTGAGTAGCTTCATCCCAGTCTTTGAATTCTTTGTTGTCTCTTCCGGCAGCGATCAGGAGCTCGAGGAGCGCGGACATACCGGAACGATAGTCTTCCATACCTTTGATCTTCTTGGAGAAGAATGTTGACGGTCCGTCGTATGTCGGGTCGGCGAGTACGTACATCGAGAAGATGATGTCGTCTGCTGTAAGGGGTTCTCCGTCGGAACATTTAATATCATCCCTCATATCGAAATCGTAATCGATAGTTCCGTCGGAATTTTCAGTTACCGTAAGGTCAGCGGCACCTTTGTATTCATAATCTGTACCGTTGTAATTACGGGTCTCGCCTGTTTTTCCTTTTTCTACGATCTGTCCGAGACGGTCATTGCCGAGCAGGTTTACCTGTGTCATGCCCTGAACGTCCTGGTCGTAAGCCGTTTCAGCGAAGAACGGCGAGAATTTGCTCGAGAAGTTCGAATAGCCGACAACGAGCGGTTTAGATTCTTCAGCCGCGCTGCTGCCGCCGGAACCTCCGGAGCTGCTGCATCCGGCGAATGACATTGCGATCATCGCCAGGATGAGTAAGAGTGATAACGTCTTTTTCATCTTTTCTCTCTCCTTTCATAAAGAAAAAATAATATCGTCGGTTAAACCGATTATTAACAAAGCCGCGATGATGTATCATACATCATAAAGAGGGTACCCTCTTTGCTTTATTATCGTTTTTTACAAAGCCGTGCCGGCCGTCATTCTTTTATCCACTCCGAAGCCGCGAATGTTTTCGCGAGCATCAAAGCCGCGCCTCCGGCAAGTGCCTTCAGGACAGGGTAGGCGATCGTTTTGACCGCGCTGTCCCCAAGACCATATCTGCTGATGAACACTGCTGAAGCGGCAAGCCCCACGAGGGAGAATGCTGCCAGGAGCTTAGGAGCGCCGGTGAGCCTGCTTTTCAGAGACTTGTATTCCGGTTCGCGGAGTTTCCCTTTTCCGTATACGAGCTTGACAAGTTCCCACCATATCACGAACATGCATATGACTTCCCCAAGGAAGGGGAGTATAACGTAAAACGCTTTGTTCGCTCCGGCGGCATCGATAAAACCCGACGCAATGACGAAAACTCCTGCGGCTAATGCCGCGGCAACGAGTCCTGTCAAGACCTTCTGTGTGTCTGCCTGATCTTCGCCGGATCCGGACTGAACGATCCTGTAGTGCGAGCCGTGATAGGCGAAGCTCCCGTCATCGGTCTGCTTTATGTATTTAAGGCGCTCTTTGCGTTTAGCCATCACTCGATACCGGTAAGATCGTATTCATCCAGCCATTTCGCGGCTCTTTCACAAATCCCGCGGATAGCAGCTTCTTCAAACGGGCTTCCGAGGCCTGCGGCGTCAAGCAGCTTTGTGAATACCTTTGAGCCGCCCTGGCGTGTATATGCCATATAATGCTGCCACGCGTCGTCGGGATTCATCTGGATCATTGACCAGAAACCGAGGGCAACTGTCTGTGCCAGACAGTAATCTATATAATAGAAGGGCAGTGAATAAATATGGTGCTGCCTCTGCCATCCCATTCCTTCCGAATAGAACGGGATCTCCCCGTCAAGCCTGAGCCACGGCATGTATATTCCGAGGAGCCGCTTCCACTCCGCGTGTCTTTCCGCGGGCGTGTATTCCGGGTGTTCGAACACGGAATGCTGGAAATGGTCGACCATTGTTCCATACGGAATGAATACAAATGATGTTGCCAGGTGGCTGTAAAGGAACTTGCGCGCGTCGCTCCCGAAGAAATCCTCCGCGCTCTTCCAGGCAAAGAATTCCATGCTCATCGAATGGACTTCGCATGCTTCCATGC
>JAFOKI010000055.1 GCA_017419895.1 Eubacterium sp.
ACAAAGGAGTATGAGGTCACGGGTCTTAATGAGTATGTAACAAAGCTCAGCGATATTCCGGATACAGTAATGAACAATATGGACGAGCGTATCCGGGAAGTCTTCGAGGAAGATGTCACATCTTCGTGGGACGAAAACGAGCATTTGAGTTCTGTTGAGCTTCTTGGCTGCTATCTTCTTGTTAATAAGGGGGACGAATATAGCGATTACAGTGATCAGAACTACATCGTGCTCGTATATAAGAATCATTACAATAACACCGGTGAGGACAAGATATCGGAAGATTACTATGCGATCGGTGTTTTCCGCAACCTGGTCAAAAACGGTGACGGAGAAGTGACCGTGGATCTCTATGAGTGTGAAGCCGGAGGTCCGAGACTGTATTTTAACAATAGTTATTATGTGGACGGATACGAATCACTTGAAATTCTCTACAATAGTACCATCGGGGAAATGCTGGATGATTATAATGTTGAGGATTCGTTAAAATCCTGATCCCATCCGTCGGAGATGAACAGAGATGGAGAATAATCGGAAAACCGGAAATAACCAATTGAGGAATGGAGTCATAATCCTGGCGGTAATAGCAGCTGTACTCGCTGCCGGATTATTTGTTCTGCTGGGAAAATCCAAACCCATTGTGGATCTCCGTGACTATATGACGATCCAGGCTGTTGGGGCCGATGGGCACGCGCATATAGTTATCGAAGCAGACAAAGATGCTCTCGCTGAACGTGTCGAGAAAATCTCGGGTGAAGTTGATTTCGCGGATAATGTCATTAATCCGACAGCGGAACCTGCTGAAGGTCTCAAAAACGGCGATACTGTCGCGATCGTCTGGTCGATGCCCGACAAAGATTACGGGATCGTATTTGCCGGGGAAAAGACGGAGTTTGTCGTAGAAGGCCTCGGGGAAGTCGTGAGCGCCGACATTTTCGACGACGTTAATGTTGTCTTTGAGGGTATTGCGGCAAAAGGCCGGGTGACGGTATCCTGCGATACGTATGACCTCAAATTCGAGACAAGCAAATCAGAAGGTCTGACGAACGGCGAGAAAATCACCATAACAGCTTCTGCGCTTCAGGGGGAAGACACTAAAGAGTATCTCATGGAGCAGTATGGGATCGATCCTGTAACTTTGTCGAAAGAATATGAAGTCACCGGGCTCAGCTCATATATCAAGCGTCTCAGCAATGTTCCGCAGGATGTGATCGACAAGATGGACGAACAGATACGCGCGGCGCTCGCGGAAGACGTATCCGAATGGCACGAGACTGAAATTGTAGATGATGTCCAGCTTCTCGGAATGTATCTCTTCAAGCCGAAAAAGCCGACTGAAGGATATCCAAGAAACAAACTCTATATGGTTTACCGTGTGCATTACATGAACACCAAGCACGGAACAGACCTGCATTACTATTATTGGGGATCGTTTGACAATGTCCTGAAGAACGGCGATGGTTCGATAGACGTGGATTATGACGTATATGACCTAACGACCCATTATTACAGGGTCAACAGCAATTACAACTATGTCGACGGTTTCGGTACTCTCGAGGATCTCAGGGAAGCATTGATCGATCTTGCTCCTGAAGGAACGTCGCTCGACAGTACGGTCAAGGAGTAAATCAGTAATAGTCTGCAAAGAATCGGGAGCGCCTTGAGCGCTCTCTTTTTCGTTATAAATCTGATTTTTAATAAAGAATGGTTAATAATAACTAACAACTGCGTTTTCTTTGTTGACACACGCTTTTTTGTGTGTATAATAGATACGGTAACTAAATATTGACCTTATCGAGAGCGGTTGAGGGAATAGGCCCTTTGATGCCCGGCAACCTGCGCCAGAGATGGCGAATGTGGTGCCAAATCCTACAGATTTTATTCTGAAAGATGAGGAATTATGTGAATTAGTCCTTTTCTTTCTTGCGGAGAAAAGGTTTTTTTAATTCTATGGGATGATGTGAGGCAGAATCGGAAATCGTTTTGACAAGGTGGGGACATTTCCCCTGAAGAAAAGGAGAAAAAGGAAAAATGAAAAGACTGTTTACTTCGGAATCGGTAACTGAAGGTCATCCGGATAAGATCTGCGACCAGGTTTCGGATGCGATTCTCGATGCTATTCTGGAGCAGGATCCGACGGGACGCGTAGCTGCCGAGACGACAACAAACACAGGTTATATCATGGTTATGGGAGAGATCAGCACTACAGCTGACATCGATATCCCGCAGATCGCGCGTGACGTTGTGAAAGAGATAGGTTATGACAAGTCCGCTTATGGATTCGATTACAATACATGCGCGGTGCTTTCAGCCATCGACAAGCAGTCGTCAGATATAGCGATGGGAGTCGACAACGCCCTTGAGCATAAAGAAGGCAGCATGACAGACGATTTGGAAGCGATAGGAGCAGGAGACCAGGGAATGATGTTCGGTTACGCCTGCAATGAGACTCCCGAACTCATGCCCATGCCGATCTCGCTCGCGCATAAGCTTGCGCTCAGACTCACAGAAGTAAGAAAGAACGGTACTCTTTCTTATCTGAGACCGGACGGCAAGACGCAGGTAACCGTGGAATATGACGATAACGGTGTAAAGAGAGTTGATACCGTGCTCGTTTCCACACAGCACGATCCAGATGTCACGCAGGAGCAGATCAAAACCGACATCATCGAGAACGTCATCAAGTGCGTGATTCCGGCAGAGCTCATCGACGATGCGACGCGTTATCTTGTCAACCCGACCGGCCGCTTTGTAATAGGCGGACCTCACGGCGACTCCGGGCTCACCGGCCGTAAGATCATAGTCGACACCTACGGCGGATATGCGAGACACGGCGGTGGAGCTTTCTCCGGTAAAGACCCCACAAAGGTCGACCGTTCGGCAGCTTACGCAGCGAGATACGCCGCGAAAAACCTCGTTGCCGCAGGTCTTGCCGACAAGTGTGAGATTCAGCTTGCTTACGCAATCGGCGTGGCAAAACCGGTATCGATCATGGTCGACAGTTTCGGGACGGGTAAGGTATCCGATGAGAGACTTGCCGAGATAGTGGCTGAGCATTTCGACCTGAGACCGGCAGCAATTATCAAGAAACTCGATCTCAGAAGACCGATTTACCGCAAAACTGCGGCGTACGGCCATTTTGGAAGAGTTGATATAGAACTTCCTTGGGAAAAAACAGATAAAGCAGATGAACTTCGCGCCGAGCTCTGATATAATAAGAGCATAGCGGAAGCGGCAGAGTTTTTGCCGCATGGTTTATCAGGAACTATCCTGCGGGATCCGCTTGGCGGATCCCGTTTTTTGTGAGGCAGGCTTTTACATAGCCGCGTCAGGCTTTTAATGTGGAAACAAAGCCGGATGCGGGGCTTTTGCTTGAAGGGAGAATGACAATGGGCATAAAAGTTCTGAAATTCGGCGGATCGTCGGTCGCGGACAGCGGCCAGCTGAAAAAAGTGAAGGCAATAATTGAGGCTGATCCGGACAGAAAATATGTTGTCGTGTCCGCTCCGGGAAAACGTTTTTCGGATGACGTTAAGATAACTGACAGACTTTTCAAGTGTAAGCAGCTTCTGGATGAGGGCAAATCCTGTGATGAAGAGTTTGCGCTGGTGATTGAACGCTTTAACGGGATCGCGTCAGATCTGGGAATAGATGTCGACTTGAAACCTGCTTTTGACGAGATAGTATCCACGATGAAAACCGGTTGTTCACGTGACTATGTTGCGAGCAGAGGCGAGCATCTTTCGGCAAAGCTTATAGCGGCATATCTCGGATACGAATTTGTCGAGACAGCAGGAGTCGTGCTTTTCGATTCGAACGGAAAGCTTCTTGATGAGGAGACGAACGAGAACCTGAAGAAAGCGCTTGAAGGCGTCGAGCGCGCGGTGATCCCTGGTTTTTACGGCTCGGAAAAAGGAACGAGAAATATAAAAGTCTTCTCGCGCGGAGGTTCTGACGTGACGGGCGCGCTCGTTGCCCGCGCGGTGCTGGCAGAGGTGTATGAAAACTGGAC
>JAFOKI010000056.1 GCA_017419895.1 Eubacterium sp.
CGAATCCTGATAATCCTACATATCCAGGAGCATATTCATCTTCATCGATATCCGGCAATTCTTCAATGACAAAGGCGGGTTCCCCGGACCATTCCGGAATGTTTTCATAATTAAAATGAATCTCTGAATCGTCGGATTGCGCTGATTCCTCTGCGGATTCCTGTTCATAGATTGCTGTTTGAGATGATTCGATCGAATGAGCTGCACTTGTGCCGGCTGATGACAAGTTGTCTTTTGGAGATGCCGCGCCGCAGGATATCAATGCCAAAACAGCGGCAATCAATACCGCTGTTTTGAAATACTGTTTTTTAGCTTGCTTCTTTTTCATGATTCATCCGTACTTGGCTGCAAATTCACACCTGTGCAAGCGCGTTCGCGATATCATCAATAATGTCTTCGACATTCTCGATACCGACTGAGAGTCTGATGAGATCGGCTCCGACTCCGCTTGCTGCTAGTTCTTCGTCCGAAAGCTGTCTGTGTGTAGAACTTGCCGGATGGAGCACGCATGTGTGCGCGTCAGCGACATGTGTTGCGATCATAGCGACCTTCAGATGACGCATGAATTCTTCAGCTGCAGCGCGTCCACCCTTGACACCGAACGAGATAACACCGGTAGTACCATTGGGCATATACTTCTTGGCTCTCTCATAGTATTTGTTGGAAGGGAGTCCGGGATAATTCACCCAGGCTACTTTTTCATGACCTTCAAGGAATTCAGCGACTTTCTGCGCGTTGCTGCAATGTCTTTCTACCCTTACGGGAAGTGATTCGAGTCCCATGTTGAGGTAGAACGCATCCTGGGGTGACTGTATAGAACCGAGGTCACGCATAAGCTGAGCGGTAGCCTTTGTTATGTAAGCGCCTTCAAGGCCGAAACGCTCTGTATATGTAATGCCGTGATATGACTCATCCGGTGTCGTGAGTCCCGGGAATTTATCCGCATACTTATTCCAGTCAAATTTGCCGGAATCAACAACTGCACCGCCGACTGCGACATCATGTCCGTCCATATATTTGGTCGTGGAATGAGTTACTATGTCAGCGCCCCATTCGAACGGTCTGCAGTTGACAGGCGTTGCAAATGTATTGTCTATGATCAGAGGAACACCGTGGGCGTGAGCCGCTTTCGCAAATCTTTCTATATCGAAAACTATGAGCGCGGGGTTTGCGATCGTTTCACCGAATACAGCCTTTGTGTTCGGCTTGAATGCAGCTTCCAGTTCTTCGTCTGTGCAGTCCGGATCGACGAACGTGAAGTCTATACCCATCTTTTTCATCGTTACGTTGAACAGGTTATATGTTCCGCCGTATATCGCAGTAGAAGCGACTACATGGTCTCCTGCCGTTGCGATGTTGAAAACAGCGAAGAATGATGCAGCCTGTCCGGAGGACGTAAGCATAGCTGCTGTGCCGCCTTCTAGTGCTGCTATCTTTGCCGCCACCATGTCGTTGGTGGGATTCTGGAGCCTCGAGTAGAAATACCCCGATGCCTCAAGATCGAACAGTTTGCCCATCTCTTCGCTGGAATCATATTTGAATGTCGTGCTCTGGATAAGCGGGATCATGCGGGATTCGCCATTTTTAGGCTCATAGCCTGCCTGGATGCATTTTGTTTCCAGTTTCATTTTTTCCTCCAATATCTTATCTATGATAACTTTTCATATAATATGTCTATATAGACTTTTAATCGTTTTCTGAATACAAAGCCGATGACCAGCACCAGCGCTACCACGGACGCGATGACTATCATGCCTGTCCTGTTGGAAGATCCCATCATATCACCGAATACAAGGCTCATAAGGAGCGCGGGTATTCTGGCAGTCGTCGATAATATCAGAAACGCTCTGAATTTCACGTTCGAGATACCAGCGAGATACGCCATAAGATCCTTTGGAAATCCCGGTATCAGATAGCATATGAAAATCGCGATGTATGCTTTTTCACTGTTCAGCATACCCATGATCTTCGGCGCTCGCTCACTCGTTAGCATGTCGTTCATCGCATCGGCGCCAAGCCATCTTGCGATATAGTATACCGCTGTCGTTCCGAGAAGTATACCCAGTATCGAGAATAAAAGGCCCGGAAGTATGCCAAACACGATGCCTGCAGCGATCTGGAACACCTGTCCTGGAAGCACGCTTATGACGATCTGCAGTATCTGTATTACCAGATATATCCCGATCCCGTGTATGCCATCGAAGCTTTTCAAATACGAAATAACGTCATCCAGCGAATTCATTCCACTGATGATATCTCTTCTGAATATCAGAAAATACAGCGGTACACCGACGATTATCAGCACCAGTATTATTGCTTTTATGACGGTGAAAACGCGTTTTTTCGTTGAGGCATTCTTATCCAAGTTTTACGATCCCGTCTTTTACAAGTTTGTCGAGCGACATTATTACGCCCAGTTTTGAATGCTCGTAAGTCAGACCGCCCTGGAAATAAACGATGTACGGCGGTCTTATCGGTCCATCGGCGGAAAGCTCTATTGACGATCCCTGAACAAAGGCACCGGCAGCCATCACTACTTTGTCATCATATCCCGGCATGTCCCATGGCTCGGGATCGACAAATGAATCGATCGGCGCCGCGCTTTGGACACCCTTACAAAAGGATACTACTGCTTCAGGTGAACCGAGCATCACGCTTTGTATTATATCGCTCCTGAAATCATCCATTGAAGGACATATCGAATAGCCCAGCGACGAGTAAACTTCTCCGCAAAGGATAGCACCTTTAAGCGCTGAGAAGGTCACAGATGGCGCAAGAAAAAGCCCCTGCATCATCGTTCTTGTCTGACCGAAAGTGAGCCCGCATTCCATACCTATTCCCGGGCAGGTCAGCCTGTAACCGATTTTTTCTACGAGATCACGCCGTCCGACCACATATCCGCCGGAAAGAGCCAGTCCTCCGCCGGGATTTTTGATGAGCGACCCGGCCATGACATCGACTCCTGCTTCAGTCGGTTCTTTAGTATCCGTGAATTCGCCGTAGCAATTATCCGCCATTGTAACTATGCCGGGATTTACTGAATGAACGAGGGAAGCCCACTCCCCTATTTCGTCGACTGTAAGCGCTCGTCTCCATGTATATCCGGTCGATCTCTGAACGCAGCACATCGCTGTTTTGGGACCGATCGCAGCCTTCACCGCTTCAAGATCGATACTGCCGTCAGGCTTTAGTTCTATCTGCTTATATGTGATCCCGAATTCTTTCAGCGATCCCATTCCTTCGCCGCGAATTCCTATCACCTCCTGGAGCGTATCGTAAGGCGCGCCGCTGCAATAGATGACTTCGTCACCCGGCCTTAATATCCCGAATAGTGTTATGGCAAGAGCATGAGTTCCGTTTACGATCTGAGTCCTAACAAGAGCGGCTTCAGTACCGAAAACCTGGGCATATACCCTTTCAATGCCGTCTCTTCCGGCATCATCATAGCCGTAACCGGTATTCCACGAAAAATGGCGGTCCGCAATTCTTTGGTCGCGGAACGCTTTTACTACTTTATATTGATTGGCGGCCATAATATCGCGTAAAGCCGCAAATCTGCCTGACAGTTTTTCTTCAGCGCGTTCTACAAAAGCCGCAGTCTCTTCAGAAACACTGAATCCGCCGGCAAGC
>JAFOKI010000057.1 GCA_017419895.1 Eubacterium sp.
CCAGTCAGAACTCTTGGGGGCTGAACGCCGAAAAAGGCCGAAAAGCTACCAAGACCAGCCAGAACTCTTGGGGGCTAAACGCCGAAAAAGGCCGAAAAGCTACCAAGACCAGCCAGAACTCTTGGGGGCTAAACGCCGAAAAAGGCCGAAAAGCTACCAAGACCAGCCAGAACTCTTGGGGGCTAAACGCCTAAAAACGCCGAAAAGCCATACAAGAATGCGGAATAACAACGGACCGGCGATCTGTGATATAATAATATGAAACGGTGCCGGTACAGGCGCCGGTGCAAACTTAAGTCAGGCATTAAAGAAAGGACTGCATGGATTTTCTCAAAAGTGTGTTTAACGCGATAGTTGAATTCTTCGTGAACATCATTGAACTGTTCTCGGGGGCGGATTCACTTGAGCACGTATATACCACTGCCGCAAGGTGGGTATTCATAGTGCTCGCGCTTTTTGTGCTGCTCAGATCCATAATGTCGCTTCTCAAGAGTAAGAACCCATCGGAAGTTTGGGCGTATTTCCATCTTCAGGATGGGACGAACATACCCATAACACATTGGGAAAATGTGATCGGGCGCGCAAGGTCGTGCGACATCAGAGTGGAAGACATGAGTGTTTCGAGGAATCACGGGATACTCACGAGAGGCAACAGCGGCAAGTGGACGTACACAGATCTGGGCTCGAAGAACGGAGCGATGATAAATGGAATAAAAGCTGCGCCGAACGTACCGTCGCCGATAGATACTGGTGACGAGCTGCTGCTGGGCGGGACGCTTTGTACGCTCTTCCCGGTCAGCATCGAAGAGCGCATGAACAATGTCAAACTCAGAAAGGCTGACACCAGTCTGCTTTCACCGTGGTCGTCTATCATCGCGATAACGATATTCCAGGTGATGACGGTCATACAGCTGAAATTCTCGCTCGGAAAAGAATACACGCATATGATCACGGCTTCGTTTGCCATGGTCTGCGCGGTTATGTGGATATATGTCATTGCGCTAAGGGTAATGAAACGAAAGGGGTTTGAGATCGAGATAATCGCGTTCTTCCTTTCGACGATGAGCCTTGCCGTCATGTCGAGCAGGTTCCCTGATCAGGTATTCAAGCAGGCTGTTTCGGTCGTGCTGGGGGTGACCTTGTTCTTTATGATGTGCGCGATGCTCAGGAATCTCAAGCGGACGGTCGCTATGAAATGGCTCGCGTACGCGGCTGCGGCCGTGCTTCTTCTCATAAATCTCATTTTCGGTGTAACAAAGAACGGTTCGGCGAACTGGATAGAGATCGGCGGGATCTCGATGCAACCGTCCGAAATCGTGAAGCTTGCGTTCATCTGGGTCGGAGCCGCGACTATGGACGAGCTTTTCCGTAAAAAGAATTCGATGATATTCACTGGATTCACGGCGTTTTGTTTCCTTTGTCTCGCCAAGATGGGGGATTTCGGGACCGCGCTCATATTCTTTGCTACGTTCCTGATAATCTCGTATCTCAGGAGTGGGGATTTTACCAAACTTATAGGAATTGCAGGGGTTGCCTTCGCGGGCGGCCTCATAGTCATAAGCTTCAAGAGTTATGTAGCAGATCGTTTTGCGGTCTGGGGCCATGCCTGGGAGAACGCTGACGGAGCGGGTTATCAGGCAACTTGCATGATGATAGCAAGCGCGAGCGGAGGGCTTATCGGAGTCGGCGCCGGTAACGGTTGGCTGAATACTGTATTCGCGTCAGAGACCGACATCGTATTCGGCCTGATAACCGAAGAATGGGGCCTCATAATAGCGGTCATGCTCGTGCTCTCGATCGTTACGCTTTCGATATTCGCGTACCGTTCGATATGGGCGGGGCGGTCGACGTATTACACGATCGCGGCATGCGCCGCTACGACGATATTTCTTCTTCAGACGATACTCAACGTGTTCGGGTCGTGCGACCTGCTGCCGTTCACGGGCGTAACGTTCCCGTTCGTTTCGTGCGGAGGCACGTCGATGATCGCGTCTTGGGGTCTGCTGGCTTTCCTGAAAGCCGCTGACACCAGGCAGAATGCCAGCATTGCAGTGAGTCTCAAGGACAAGGGCGTCCCGAACGCTCCGGGCGATGCTGATATCCTCGAGAGTCTCGACGAAATAGACACATTCTCGGACGAAGACGGGGACGGAACCGGGAACAAAGCTTTGTTTGGAAGGTTCTTCGGTTCCGGCAAAGCTCAAACCCCGCAGGACCGGTCAGCCGGCGGATCGAAAGCTTCGGCTGATGCAGCAGGCAGTGCCGGATATGCGGAATTTGCTAATGCTCCTCAGGGCGACAGGAATGAACACTACAGCGCAGTTGACGAGTTAGATGATGATCCGTCGACAGACGAACCGGTCAAGCTTTCGGATTTGTTCAGGAAAGGGGGAGGCCGCTCATGAAGAAAATTGAAAGACGCGCCATCCTCTGCATGCTGCTCGCAGCTTTCCTGCTTGTCGGAACGGGGATATTCTGCTACAGATTCGTTCGCGACGGAAGGACCTGGGCGGTGGCGTACCGCAACCAGCATATATATAAAAATGGGCATATCAGAGTCGGTAAGATATACGACAGGAACGACGAACTTCTCGTGGACAACGGTGGAGGCAAAAAAGGCAGTCCCAAGTACATAGACGACGAACAGATAAGAATGGCCGTCGTCCACGCGGTCGGTGATGCCCAGGGTAATGTCGCGTCCGGCGCGGTGACAGTGTTCAAAGACAAACTCATCGGATACAACCTTATCACGGGCACCTACGACCCGAATGGAAGCGGAAACGAGATCAAACTTACGATCGATTCCGACATAAGCAAGGTCGCGTTAGACGCACTAGGGTCAAAAAACGGACTTGTAGGTGTGTATAATTACAAAACGGGAGAGATCATCTGCATGGTCAGCACTCCGACGTTCGACCCCAAGGACCCGCCGGATCCGGGAAAAGCGGAATCCGGAACGTTCATGAACAAATTCCTGGACGGAAGATACGCTCCCGGTTCTATATTCAAGCTCGTGACAACTGCAGCCGCTATCGAGACGCTGAGCAAGCAGGAGATAGAAGAATTCGAGTATTACTGCAGTGGTTCGCGTGAACTGAACGACAATACGATCAGATGCTCGTACGCGCACGGTACTGTCGATTTCGACGGGGCTCTCTCGAATTCGTGCAACTGCGCTTTTTCGGAACTGGCGGAGCGGATAGGCTCCAAGGCGCTGAAGAAGAAAATCGAGGACTGCGGGCTGACCACAATATATGATATAGACGGAATGACAAACGTCGCGGGTACATTTGAGGTGCCGGATGATGCGGTCAGCCTTGCGTGGACCGGTATCGGGCAGTGGAAGGACATGATAAACCCGTGCTCGATGCTCGTGTATATGGGCGCGATAGCCGGAGACGGAACGTCGGTGAGACCGAGGATCCTCTATTCGAATTTCGGAAGTCCCAAAAGCACGGACAGGATGATCGAGGAAGAGACCGCGCGAAAACTCAGGCAGATGATGAAAAACAATGTGGTCTCGGAATACGGCGAGAGCAGATTCCCGGGACTAGACATCTACGCAAAGACAGGAACGGCGGAGGTTGAAGGACATGAGCCGACTGCGTGGTTCGCGGGTTTCATAGACAATCCGGACGCGCCGTACGCGTTCATAGTCGGAATTGAAGAAGGCGGAAACGGTATCGACGCGGCGGCGCCGGTCGCGAATACGGTGCTTCAGGCTTTGGTGGACTGACAGGCGGCAGAACCGGGAATACGGAGCGCTGACTGGAAACAGATTTGTTGGATAATGTAAGGAGCAGAAATGGGCGAGGCATTCAAAAAAGTGACATTTGTTGCCGATCTGGTAACGGGGACGGAAGTAACGGATTTTTTCATGGTAAAATCGTCGGCTATCAGGGTAGGCGCGAACGGAAAACAGTACTTTGACGTGATGCTCGG
>JAFOKI010000058.1 GCA_017419895.1 Eubacterium sp.
ACGAATGATATTATTCCTACCCTGAACGGATAGTTCATCACAGAATCCAGCTTGTCGCCTTCAAAATAGTTTTTGCGTTCGCTGTAAGCTATCTTGTTCGAGGCGTCTTCCCAAACCTCTCCGAGCAAAATCGAATCGGGTTTTTCGGTCTTTACCGCCCGGGCAAGCTCCTCGAGGAACAGATTCGGGAGTTCATCGGCGACATCCAGTCTCCAGCCGGAAGAACCGAGCCTGAGCCATTTCCTCGCGACGCCGTTCTCTCCGCATATGAATTCCCGGTAAGACGGTGATTCTTTTCTGATACGCGGAAGCGTATCGATCCCCCACCAGGCTTCATAGGTACCGTCTTCTTTGATGGAATACCAGTCTCTGTACTTCGAGTCGGGATCCTGATAGGCCCCGCCGCCGTAGCGGCCGGCTTTGTCGAAATATATAGAGTCGGATCCCGTGTGTGCGAACACGCCGTCAAGGATGACCCCCATGCCGCGCGCTCCCGCAGCCGCAAAAAGTTCAGCCAAATCGTCTTCTGTACCGAACATCGGATCGACCGTCATGTAGTCGGACGTGTCGTATTTATGGTTCGAATACGCGCTGAATACAGGGCTCAGGTAAAGGCAAGTCACTCCGAGCGATTCAAGATAGTCAAGCTTCTCGATTATGCCCCTGATATTGCCGCCGAAAAAATCGTTATTCTGTATTCTTCCGTTCTCGTCGGGCTGCCAGACAGGCATCCCGCCCCAGTCGCATCTGTCGATTTTACCGTCCATATGGATCCGTTCGCCGCTCGCATTGAAACGGTCGACGAATATGTGATAGAAGACACCGCCTTCTATCCATTCCGGGACTTCGTAATAACGCTGATAGACGGTCTCCTGCCACCAGTTTTCAGTCTCATCAAGCACCGCGCGTGAACCTGCAGGGTCACGTCCCGCAATCCGGGTATCCTCATCGGTTATCAGCTTGAAACGATACCAGTACAGTCCCGAATCGTAGATAGGGACAGCCACGCTCCATTCCAAGTAGTCATCGGTCTCAGCCGATGTTTCCCGGGGATTCATGACGTACTCCGCCATACTGCCGTTTTTGTCATATACAACAACTACGCTGCACTTTCTGACGCCGAGTTCTTTCCCGGTAAGAAAGTTTACAGTCATGGTGTCACCGGACCGCATCGCGCCGAAAGGTCTTTTGAATCTCTCATCACGCGAATTGAAAACTACTTCTGTCATACCAGCTGTCCCCTGAATGCCTAAACTTAGTTATATTCTGGTTCTCTTTTCTATCATGAACGGCCTTGTTATATATCCCGAAAGGATACGGTCCGGTTCGATGAATACTTCCTTATCGAGCACAGCGTAACTGAGCCTTGCGCCTGCCGATACGGACGAATCCTGCATTATCACGCAGTTTTCGACTATTGCGCCTTTTCCTATCTTGGCTCCGCGGAAAACGATCGAATTCCTGACGGTTCCCTCAATGAGCGTTCCGTCTGCTATGAGCGAATTCGAAACGTTCGCATCCGGGCCGTATTTCGTCGGCGCGCTGTCTTTTACCTTGGTTATCACGGGGCCGCTCTTCGAATGGAAAATGGCATCCCTGATATCTGCGTCGAGAAGCGCCAGGTTGCATTTCAGGTAACCCGGCACATCATCAACGAAAAGGACCGGATCGTCTATGCCGTAAGCCATGAGTTTCCCGCTGCCGGCCAACGGAATGAGAATATCGTTTCTGAGACTCTCTTTTCCGAGTCTGATAGCCGTGTAAAGCTCATCAAGGAGATCTTTTCTCCTGAAGATGTACGTGTTGAGCGAGATCTGCATGTTGTCAGGCATCACGTTGGTGTACTCGATCTCTTCTACCGCGCCGTCATTGCCTACCTTGATCCATGTCGAAGGGGCTTTGTCCATACTGTTTATCGGATTTGTGGCATAGAGGCATGTCACTTTCGCGCCACTCTTGATATGGAAGTCCAGCATGTCCGTGAAGTCGATGCTCATAACATGATTACAGTTAGTGAGTATCACATATTCTTCCTCAAGGTTCCTGAGGTAGGACATGTTGGCTTTCAGTCCGTCGAGCCTGTTTTTGTATACCTCAGCATCCACGTCGTCCTCTGTCGAAAACGGCGGAAGCACTGTAAGTCCGCTTGACTTTCTGTCAAGGTCCCATTCAGCTCCGGATCTGATATGCTTCATAAGGCTCTGGTAATTCTTTTTGACGACGATACCGACGTTCTGCACACCGGAATTCACCATATTCGAAAGCGAAAAATCTATGAGCCTGTATCTCCCCCCGAACGGAATAGCCGCGATAGTTCTGTTCATCAGCAGCTCGTCGAGAGCGACATCATATGTGTCTGAAAAAATTATTCCTGCAAGTTTCATATTCTTTCTCCTCTCACTCGACTACCGTACCGGGAAGCACCGTTTCACCGCCGGCGACTTTGGCGTCTTTTGCTATTATAGTCAGCTGATCGGGGCTGCCGCCGGATCCGACGACAGCATCGGCTCCGATCTCAGCATCGCTGTCCACTATCGCGTATTCGACGCAGGCGCCTTTTCTGATGACTGTGCCTGCCATGATCACGCTGTCTTTAACGCAAGCGCCTTCTTCAACGATAACATCGCTGAAGATTACAGAATGCTCTACTGTTCCATTGATCTCGCAGCCGTCCCCGATGATCGTATTCCTGACTGCCGCATTCTCGCCTATGAA
>JAFOKI010000059.1 GCA_017419895.1 Eubacterium sp.
GAAGCCCTGATGGATTTCTCGAATGAAAGGACGGGAGCGCTCATTGTCTTCGAACGTCAGACGGCACTTGAGGATATAGCTGAAACGGGTACAAAAATCAATGCCGAGATTACTGACCAGATGCTTGGGAATATATTCTATGAAGGCGCACCGCTTCACGACGGAGCAGTCATAATAAGAGGGGATAAAATCTATTCGGCGGGATGTGTGCTTCCGCTTTCGGACAACAAGACTATAAGCAAGAGCCTTGGCACACGTCACAGGGCCGGTCTCGGTATCAGCGAGAAATCCGACGCGCTCGTGATGATCGTAAGCGAAGAAACAGGCATAATATCTGCTGCAGAGAACGGCAAATTCAGAAGGCCTCTGACTGAGATAGAGGTCACGCAGATACTGACCGACCTTTATATAAATTCGGCGGAGGCAGCCGGATCGTTCTCGCTGGGAAGACTCCTTGAAAAACTCGGCTTAACCAGGAGCGGAAAGGAGGATGAACGATGAGAAGCAAAAAAGCAAACGTCGTCATAGCCCTCCTGGCAGCAATAGCGCTTTGGGTATATGTTGCGGGCGAGACGAACCCTGAAACCAAGAAAACATTCAGAAGCATACCGATCAAATACCAGAACTCGCAGACGCTTACAGACAACAATCTCGCGCTGATGTCGTACAGTGATACTGAACTTTCGATAACGGTGACGGGAAGAAGAAGCGAGATAGGAAAGATCACCGAAAATGACATTACTGCGACGGTAGACCTCGCGAAAGCGTATGCGGGGCCAAATACTTTGTCGATAGATGTAACGACCCCTGACGGCGTCGAGATCTCACGGCAAAGCATACGTGACGTGCAGGTCGAGGTAGAAAAACTGATTTCAGCCAGGAAAGAGATACGCGTAAGCTATCTCGGTGAGTTCAGCGATGACAGCGAGCCGACAACTGTGTCGACAGATCCCGACGCGATCACGGTAAGCGGAGCCGAGTCCCTTGTCGAAGACGTTGAGTACGTCAGGGCAACTGTGGAAGGCGGCGCGCTTGGCGACGAGGAAATGGTGACGACATCCAAACTCGTTGCGGTAGACCAGTCCGGAAAAGAAGTCGAAAATGTGACCCTATCGCAGAAAACCGCCACGATAGTTTCGGTGCTCTATATCACAAAGTCTGTTCCGCTGAATCTTACAATAACTGGTGAGAGCGATGAGGACTTTGAGCGCACATATGAAGATCCTCCGTCGATGATAACGGTCAAAGGCCCGATCACGGCTCTCGGCGAGACCGAACAGATCGAGGCTTATTCGATCGATATCTCCGGACTTGAAGAAGACACGGCGATTCCGATCGAGCCGATACTTCCTGAAGGTGTTGTATTGACCAAGGCATTCGAGAACATGCAGCTCGTCGTTAAGGTCAAACCGATCCCCAAGGACAACGAAAAGAAACTGCTCGTATTTGGGGCGGAAGAAATAACGGTTGAGGATCTCGACCCGCTGCTTGAAGCTCAGATCAACGCGGGCGATATAACCGTGGAACTGACGGGCACAAAAGAACAGATCGACGCAATAGAAAAAGAAGACATAGTCATGGTAATAAGGCTGGGCGGACTTGAAGTCGGGACTCATACGGTCGATCTTGAAGTCTCGACCGGAAAACCGAATAACGGGGTAGCCGTAACACCGGAATCCGTCAGTGTGACTTTGTCGGAAAAAACAGTACAGGAACAGGAAGAACCTGCGACTGACACACACGTAACGGATACACCGGAATAACCGGGAAGAAAAGGAAGAACATGAAACCATACGAAATCAGAGATATTTCACTCGCTCCATCCGGCGCGCAGAAAATCGAATGGGTAAGGCATAACATGCCGCTCCTTAATAAACTTGAGGAGGAGTTCAAGGTGGGCAGGCCTTTTGACGGTGTTAAGATCTCTTTGTCGATACACCTGGAGGCCAAGACCGCATACCTCGCTCTCGTGCTTGCGGCTGGCGGTGCCCAAATGGCCGTCACCGGAAGCAACGTGCTTTCCACGCAGGACGACATTGCCGCCGCGCTTGTTGAGAAAGGCATATCCGTATACGCGTATCACGCGGCAACGAAGGAAGAGTACGATCGCCACATCGAGATGACCCTCGAACAGAAGCCAAATATCATAATTGATGACGGTGGAGACCTCGTGGGGATGCTCCATACAAAACGTCCCGACCTTGCGGAAGAAGTATGGGGCGGCTGCGAGGAGACCACCACTGGCGTGATCAGGCTGAAAGCCATGGAGAGAGACGGCGTACTCAAATTCCCGATGGTCGCGGTGAATGACGCGAAATGCAAGCATTTCTTTGATAACAGATACGGTACGGGGCAGTCTGTCTGGGACAGCATAATGAGGAACACTAACCTTATAGTTGCGTCCAAGACTGTCGTCGTGGTCGGATACGGCTGGTGCGGAAGAGGAATCGCGATGAGGGCTTCAGCGCTAGGCGGTTCTGTCATAGTGACGGAGGTCGATCCGGTCAAGGCGATAGAAGCCAAGATGGACGGCTACCGCGTAATGACGATGAAGGAAGCTGCTCCGCTCGGCGATATCTTCATCTCTGCGACGGGCTGCTGCAAGACCATCACAGTCGAGCACATGCTCACGATGAAAGACAGGGCTATCCTGACAAATGCCGGTCATTTCAACTGCGAGGTAGACATGGACGGGCTGGAAGCCGCTGCTGTCGAGAAGAAAGAGACCCGTGCGAATATAATGGGCTACAAACTCGAAAACGGCAGATGGGTCAATGTGATCGCCGAGGGAAGACTTGTAAACATCGCGGCTGCGGACGGGCATCCGGCGGAGGTGATGGACATGAGCTTCGCTGTGCAGGCTTTGTCGGCGCTGTACGTGAAAGAACATCATGCCGAGCTCCCGAAAGCCGTGATCGATGTGAGTAGTGAGATCGACGATGTCGTCGCGAGGCGCAGACTCGAGGCGTGGGGTATCACGATCGACGAGCTTACTGACGAGCAGAAAGTATATCTTAACAGCTGGGAATTATGATAGGTGGGCCGCTTAGGTCCTCCGACAAAGCCGCCCGACCGGGCGGCGAAATGATATATAGAGGTGCATTATGAGTATCGATCTTGAAAAAATCGGCGCGGACGTAAAATCGGTCTGCGAAGAACTAATAGACACGGCAGGTCTCGAGGCGGGCGATGTTATCGTGGTCGGCTGCTCGACGAGCGAGATTTGCGGCGAGGCGATCGGGCAGGGATCCAGCTATGACGCCGCGAAAGCCGTTCTCGCGGGACTGAAAATCGCTGCGGGCGCCAAGAATATAGGCCTCGCGATACAATGCTGCGAGCACCTTAACCGCGCGATCGTGCTCGAGAAGAAAACGCTGGCGGTGATGACCGAGAAGTCGATTTCATGCGGAACGGTCCCTGCGCCGGGAGGATTCCCCATAAGGGTCAATGCAGTCCCGCAGGAGCACGCAGGCGGATCGCTCGCAACGGCTTTTTACAGAAACGCTGAGGAGCCTGTTTTGATAGAAGGGATATATGCCGATGCGGGAATCGACATAGGCGACACACTTATAGGCATGCATCTCAAACGTGTCGCTGTCCCGGTAAGGACAAAAATCGGCAAGATCGGTGAGGCGAATGTGGTATGCGCGAGGACAAGAGTGCCGTACACCGGCGGAGAACGCGCCAAGTACGATGATGCGCTGAGCAAAGGTGATATCAAGAGATAAGCCGTGCGGCATGCAGATTGCTTATGGATACAGCAGCAGTCCTGAAAACAGGACAGATAACAGAGGATAATATGGATAACAAAAAACTTGCGGAACTGCTTTTTCCGACTATAGATAAGACACCTGAGGATTACGAAAAGATATTCCCGGAAAGAGGTTTGCCGGAAGGCGCGATGGTAACGAGACTCGGGCCCAGCCCGACCGGATTCATGCATCTCGGAAACCTGTACGGGGCTTTCGTGGATGAAAGACTCGCGCATCAGAGCGGTGGGACATTTTTCCTTAGGATAGAGGACACAGATGACAAACGATATGTCGAAGGCGCGGTCGAGCTGATAATCAATTCGTTGGATTTCTTCGGGATCAGATTCGATGAAGGC
The DNA here is from genome assembly GCA_017419895.1 of Eubacterium sp. Classification (GTDB taxonomy): domain Bacteria; phylum Bacillota; class Clostridia; order Peptostreptococcales; family Anaerovoracaceae; genus Aminicella. The sequence goes on from JAFOKI010000059.1 coordinate 4,109, forward strand.
GCGTCAGTAACAGGTGATATCGGCGATTACGGTCCCTATACACAGAGCGAAAGAGCTGCGATCTATCAGTGCTTTGCAAAAAAACTCGTTTCGGAAGGGAAGGCTTATCCGTGCTTCCTGACCGAGGAAGAGATCGGTCAAATCCGTGAAAAGCAGGAAGCGGCAAAAGAGATGCCGGGCATCTATGGGGAATACGCGGCTTGCAGGAATTGGACATATGAACAGGTCGAAGAGGCTGTAAAAGCCGGAGTTCCTTATGTCATAAGACTTAAGTCTGACGGAGTCTGCACGCAGAACGCCGGGGAAGAAGGCGAGACTGAAGGACGCAGGATCCGTGTCTACGATGCCATCAGAGGCATACTTGACATGCCCGAGAACTTCATGGATACAGTCATTCTCAAGAGGACAGGTATCCCTACATACCATTTCGCGCATGTCGTGGACGACCATCTGATGAGGACGACACATGTGGTGAGAGGAGCGGAGTGGCTTCCTTCGCTTCCGATTCACGTCGAACTCTTCGAAAAACTTGGCTGGGAGCTTCCGGTATTCTGTCACACGGCACAGCTCATGAAGATCGACGAAGAAACGGGAATGAAGCGCAAGCTCTCCAAGCGCAAGGACCCGGAACTCTCGCTCACGTATTACCGCGACCAGGGATATCATCCCGCGGCTGTTCGCGAATACCTTCTCACGATCCTCAACTCCAATTATGAGGAGTGGAGGCTCGCGAATCCGGATCTTCCGGTAGATGAATTCAAATTCACGACGGAAAAGATGAGCAATTCGGGAGCTTTGTTCGATTTGGATAAGCTGAACGATGTCAGTAAAGACGCGCTTCTCAGGGTGCCGGCCGCGGAACTCTACGATTTCCTCAAAAAGTGGGCAGCGGAATTCGCTCCGGAGTACTCGTTCATGTTCGATGACAAAGATTACATGCTGAAGATACTCGATCTCGGCAGGAACGATCAGAAGCCCAGGAAAGACTTTGTTTACGCGCGTCAGATCGTTCAGTTCATAAGCTATTTCTTCGATGAGACATTCAAGATCGAAGATGAGATCCCAGCGGAAGTTCCGGCGGAGGATGTCGGAAAAATACTCGCGGCTTACCTCGACACATACGACCACTCCGACGATAACAGTCAGTGGTTCGACAAGATCCGCACGATAGCGACGGATCTCGGCTATGCCGCGAAGCCAAAAGATTTCAAGAAACATCCGGAGGATTACAAAGGCCATGTCGGCCACGTCAGTACTGTCATCAGGATCGCGCTGATGGGCCGCGCGCAGTCGCCCGATGTCTGGACTATCCAGCAGATCATGGGTGAAGAAATGACCAGAAGAAGGATCTCCGGATACATGAATTGACGCGCAAAAACGCGAAAGAAAGAGACCGGCCGCTTGGGGCGGACCGGATACGGAAAAACATATGGCATTTACACATCTCCACGTTCATACTGAATACAGCCTGCTCGATGGAGCCGCAAGGATCAAAGACGTAGTCGCGCGCGCGAAAGAACTTGGGATGGATTCGCTTGCTGTAACCGACCACGGCGCTATGTTCGGCGTGGTCGAGTTTTATAAAGAGTGCAAAAAGCAGGGGATCCATCCGGTGATCGGGTGCGAGGTCTACGATGCTGCCAGGAGCATGGATGACAAAGACCCCGACCGGGACAAATACAACGCCCATCTTCTTCTCCTTGCAAAGGACAATGACGGCTACAAAAATCTGATCAGGATCGTCTCTGAATCGTACATTCGCGGTTTTTATTACAAGCCGCGTGTAGATCACGATCTTCTCAGGAAGTATTCCGGCGGGCTTATCGCGACTTCGGCATGCCTTGCGGGCAGGGTCCAGAGACGGCTCATGGACCGCGACTATGAAGGGGCGAAAAAAGAAGCTCTTGAGCTTATAGATATTTTTGGCAAAGAGAATTTCTATCTCGAAATACAGGATCAGGGTCTGCCGGAAGAAAGGCGCATCAATCCTGACATAATCAAGTTGTCCCGTGAGCTCGGCGTGCCTCTCGTAGCGACGAACGACGTGCATTACACGAATCGTTCAGACGCCGAGGCTCACGATGTGCTCCTTGCGATCCAGACGGTCACCAATCTGAGTGATCCGAACAGGATGCGTTTCGCAAACGACCAGTTCTATCTCAAGAGCGAAGACGAGATGAGAGCGATTTTCAGGGATATCCCGGAAGCGTGTGACAATACGCAGAAGATCGCGGAGCGCTGCAACGTCGAATTCGAGTTCGGAAACTATCACCTGCCTGAATATATCCCACCCGAGGGAAAGACGAACGATGCGTACCTGAGGGAGCTTTGTTATACGGGGCTTGCAAACAGGTATCCAGGCAAGGTCAGCCTTTGTTATGATGGCACAAAGCCGGGCCTTTTGCCCGTGAATGACGAAGGCCGTGATCTTATGAAGCGTCTCGAAATGGAACTTGGCGTGATCGAGCAGATGGGGTTCGTCGAGTACTTCCTCATAGTCTGGGATTTCATTCATTACGCAAAGACGAATGGCATCATGGTTGGTCCGGGAAGGGGCTCGGCCGTGGGCAGCATCGTAGCGTATTCTCTCGAGATCACAGACGTCGACCCGATTGAATGCGGATTGATTTTTGAGAGATTCCTGAATCCCGAACGTGTAAGCATGCCGGATATCGATATAGATTTCTGCATAGAGCGGCGCGGTGAGGTAATAGATTACGTTAAGCGTAAATACGGCGAAAAGAACGTTTCGCAGATCATAACTTTTGGTACGCTCAAGGCAAAAGCCGCGATCCGCGACGTCGCGCGCGCTTACAGCCTGACCGTACAGGAGGCTGACAAGATCGCAAAAGCCGTACCGGGACCGTTCAACGTCACGCTTGACCAGGCATTGAACACGAGCCCCGACCTCAAGAGAATGTACGCGGAAGACGAACGCGTCAAAAAGGTCATCGATATCGCAAGGCGTCTTGAGCATATGCCCAGAAACGCCGGGACCCATGCGGCAGGTGTCGTTATCTCAAAACGGCCGGTTTATGAATATGTACCGCTCTACGTGAACCCTAAGGACAAGAGCGTTGAAACACAGTTCGAGAAAACTACCATCGAGGAACTCGGACTTCTCAAAATGGACTTCCTGGGACTCAGGAACCTGACCGTGATTCGCGATACGCTCGCCATGATCGAGCAGAACACGGGCGAAAAAATCGACATAAAAGCAATAGACAAAACGGATCCGGAAATCTACAGGATCATAGCGGAAGGCAACACGGACGGCATATTCCAGCTCGAGAGTGAAGGCATGACAAATGTAATGAAACGCCTTGTCCCTGAGCATTTTGAGGACATCGTCGC
>JAFOKI010000060.1 GCA_017419895.1 Eubacterium sp.
AGCGACCATGCATCTATAGTTTTTGGCAGAATCAGCAGTCACAACAAGCGTACTGCCTGTCTCTTCGAGCGGGTCGACAGAGTCACCTTCATACCATGTGTAGGTATACGGCTTTTCCCCTCCTGAAACCTCAGGAGTCAAAGTAACTTCTCCATTCGGAGCGCATGCGACCCGGCTGTATGTCTCTTTCGCTGCGAACGGCATCGTGAGGTGAACAGTGCAGTGATTCCAGCCGCTGCTTGACTGGACCGCGCAGTAGTATGTCTTACCTGCCTCGAGGTAATGGCTGAAATCAAAATTAGACTCGCTTCCCGCGTCATTATCATACGCGATAGTTGCATCGCTAGAGAAGTTAGTGCCTTCATATAGGAACGCGCTCGGATACGCGCTGCCTGTCGAATAGAACTGATACGTCCCGCTTTCCGACGGCTGGAACACGAAATACGTAAACGATGTGTCCTAGATTTCAACTTCAACGCTCGATCCTACAGAAAGATCGATTGCATCCGCCAGCTGCGATCCATCTCCCGTGCCCTGAGCGAAAACACTTGCCGGAACAAAAATAGCCGCCAGCATTATTGCCAAAGCGACTGCGATCAATGATTTATGGTGCCTCATGATGATTCTCCTCTTCGCCCTTTCAGGCGGATTAGGTACAATTGCTGCCATTTTAGAACCATAACGGGACCTGCTTAAAGACAGCCGGTCCCATCATGTTTTCTTACATTTGATTATACCCGTATAATACAAAAAGCACAAACCAAATGTGGCACAAAAACAGTCCCCTTGCCGGCTTTTCGGGGTATGGGGACTATATTTTCTTTAGCTGGTCTCAGTCTTTATTTTTCAGCATCACTTCGCCCACGCGGCTGTCTGCACGGATGGTTGACGGTGAAAATCTATTCCTTGTCAGAACTTGAATATCACTCCGACGATCGCGGAGATCGCTATCCACACGATCGGATGGAAAGACTTTGTTTTATCAATGAAACGCGTGAGAACCACAAGGGCTGCCGCAAGCACGAGCGCCTTAGGCGAAAGCGCCGCGAGTGCGACTGTCCCGCCCGTGAAAAACGCGATCTTAACGACAGCAATCCCGGCAGCTGTGATCATAGCTGCGCTAGCAGGCCTTAGCCCGTAGAAAGCCCCGTTCACATACTTACTGTCACGGAATGCTGCAAGAATAGTAGCGACAATCATGATCACAATGAAACTCGGAGTCACCAGACCCAACGTCGCAACTACAGACCCGGGGACTCCTCCCGTGAGATAACCGACATACGTCGCCATGTTGACACCAATCGGTCCCGGCGTCGATTCCGAAACCGCGATCATGTCCGCTAACTGGGCGTGGGTGAACCAGCCTGTACGGTCGGATATATCATACAGGAAAGGAATCGTAGCCATGCCTCCGCCAACGGCGAAAAGCCCGGTCTTGAAGAATTCCCAGAAAAGCAGCAGGTACGTCATTTCGCCTCACCGCCTTTCCCGACTCCGACCAGAACTTTCAAAACTATGCCGCAGATCCCGGCGAACAGTACGAACACGACAGGCGAAAGATCCAGGAACACCGCTCCTGCAAGTACAACGAGGAAAAGACCTATCGTCCATTTATCTACAAGGGCTTTCTTTCCAAGCTTGATGACTGCGTTGAAAATCAGAACACAGACACAGACGCGTATCCCGGCAAAAGCATGCGCGACCCATTCGAGCGACGCGTATGCCTGGATGACTCCCGCGAGTAGCGTTATTATCACGACCGATGGGAACACCACTCCAAGCGTGCACGCCAGCGCTCCCCAAAAGCCTCGTTTTTTAGTCCCGATAAACGTCGCGGTGTTGACTGCGATAATGCCCGGAGTGCACTGCCCTATCGCGAAATAGTCGGCGAGTTCTTCTTCCGTCGCCCAGCCTTTGTTCTCCACGACCTCCCGCTGGAGGATCGGGAGCATAGCGTAGCCGCCCCCAAAGGTCATGACACCGACCTTCGCGAATGTTATAAATAAATCGAATATCTCTTTCATCGTTTCTCCCTGCGCCTTCTGCTGCCTGACCTTCTTGCGGCGCGTTTCTCCCGTTCGATGCGTTTCGCTGTCCTGGGCTTCATCACCGAAAATCCGAATTTCCCGAGCGGCTCGCTTTTCAGCCCAAAATACTCACCGTGATTATATGCGACCAGTCCGGCACGGTCCAATCTGAGGCGTCCCGCTTCATCAAGCAGGTCCTCGTCACAGTGAACCGCGACTATCTCCGCGACAAACATGTCGTGGCTCGGATATTCATGTTTTTCTGTGATGCGGCACTCCAGATTCACGGGTGACTCGGCGACCAGTGGTGCTTCGACATGTTCAGCTGGGATGGCAGTGAGCCCGCAGTGTTCAAACTTGTCTACGTCTCTCCCACTTTTCACCCCACACCAGTCCACCGCTTTCGCCAGGTCCTCCGTCACCAGATTAATAACAAAGCTCCCCGACTCCTCGATCATGTCATGCGAATGTCTCGATTTCCTTACAGATATATATGTCATGGGCGGTTCGGAATTGACTATTCCGGTCCACGCGATAGTGACAAGGTTTCTCTCGCCTTTGTTCGCGCACGATACCAGTACCACCGGGACCGGATTAAGGATCGTGCCGGGATTGAGTTGCTTTTTGTTGTTCATAATTTTCACCCAAACGTATTCTTTATCTGTTTTTACAATACGTCATTTTTATATCATAGTCAAATATAGTGGGTGTTTTACCTGCATCGTGCTATAATATCACCGTGGAAAAAGGCAGTTTTAAGAAATGACGTCTAAATGAATAATCAGCAGCCCGGAGGATCACTGAACCGCATAAAACATTTTTGAAAAAGGAGATCGTGCTCACGGTCTCTTTCGCTTTGGCTGTTATTTCGATGATCGCTGTCCCGCCTGATACGGAGTACAGCGGCTACGTCCACTGGACCACGCTGTCCCTGCTTCTTACACTGATGCTCGTGATGTCGGGGCTTAAAGAACTCGGCGCGTTCGCTTTGTTCGGGCAAAAGCTGCTCGGGAAATGCCGCAGCGCGAGACGGCTCGTGATCGTGCTTATCGGGCTTTGTTTCTGTCTCTCCCCATTCATAACAAACGACGTATCGCTGATCACGTTCGTGCCTTTCACCATTTTCGTACTCGAGTACGCGGGTCTTGAGAAATATATGATCCCGACGCTGGCTCTCGAAACTATCGCCGCCCATATGGGAAGCATGCTCACGCCCATAGGAAACCCACATAATATCTTTTTCTACGAATTGATGCAGAAGCATGATGGGACAAGCCCCATCGGATTCATTATCCTGATGCTTCCATACTTCGTCTTCGCGGGAATACTGCTCGCCGCGTTCGCCTTTGTAATAACAAAGTCCAACGAGCCCGTCAGGGAATTCCACGCGTCCGAAGCGCATCCGCTCACAGGAGCCGAACGCATGAAGATGATCATATACGCTGTTCTGTTCGTTGTCAGTCTTTTACCTGTATTCGGCGTCACAAAGCACCTTGTCGCAGCCGTCATAGTGGTTGCCGCAATCGCTGTTTTCGACAAACGCACGCTGATCAGGACAGACTACAGCCTGCTTTTCACATTTGTTTTCCTGTTCATCCTTGTCGGGGATCTCGGACGGATCGACGCGATAAACGAATTCCTCACGCGCATCGTCAGCGGTCACGAGCTCACGGTCTCTGTCCTAGCGAGCCAGATCATCAGCAATGTGCCCGCCTCTATCCTTTTATCCGGGTTTTCAGACAAATACTTTATTCTCGCGCTCGGCTGCGACATCGGCGGACTCGGTACTCTGATCGCGTCGATGGCCAATCTGATCTCTTTCAAAAAGTATTCAGAAATGCCCGGCGCGAAACCGGGCAGATACATCGCCGGGTTCACGGCGATCAACGTAATATTTCTAGTGTTTATGGTAGCGTTTGCGATTCTGTTCTAGAAACTGCATATACTGGCGGCCGTTCTAACTAAGATGCCACATATCCCCGTTCGGCATCACTCTTACATCTCCGGGCAATACTTCTATGATCTCCCCGCTCAGGTCGCGCACGACAGTCTCATCCC
>JAFOKI010000061.1 GCA_017419895.1 Eubacterium sp.
ATGGGAAAGTGCCTTTTCAGTGCTATGTATTATATTGTATCCGGATCAGAGCTCTTTCAGCAGGTTGACCATCTCGATAGCTCCGAGAGCACAGTCATAACCCTTGTTGCCGGCCTTTGTTCCGGCGCGTTCAACAGCCTGCTCGATCGTGTCTGTCGTCAGGATGCCAAACATAACGGGCATTTCCTCGGCAAGGGAGATCTGCGCGATGCCTTTAGATACTTCAGCGCAGACATAGTCAAAATGAGGTGTGTTTCCGCGGATGACTGCTCCGAGGCAGATGACTGCGTCATATCTCTTTGATTTCGCGAGTTTGGCAGCGACGACGGGGATCTCAAACGCACCCGGGCACCATGCGATGTCGATGTTCTCTTCCGGAACGTCGTGACGTTTGAGACCGTCAAGAGCGCCTTCGAGAAGCTTTGTTACGATGAAACTGTTGAACCTTGAGCATACAACAGCGACTTTCATTTCCTGGGATACTACTTTTCCTTCAAATACTTTCATTTTTGTTCTCCTTTCCGGATCGGTTATACGCGGCATCCCGCCGCTTGTTCAGTGCCGGGAATAAACCGGCGGTATCGTCTTTTTATTAATAATCGAGCAGATGCCCCATTTTTTTCTGTTTGGTCTTGAGATAGAACAGGTCGTTGTCATTGGCCGGCATCTGGATCGGTATGCGGTCGACGATCTCCATTCCGTATTCACTGAGTTCATAGATCTTCTGCGGGTTGTTCGTGAGGAGCCTCATTGTGTGTACTCCAAGGTCTCTCAGTATCTGCGCGCCTATGTAGTACTCTCTCATGTCGCCCGGGAATCCGAGCGCGATATTCGCTTCAAGCGTATCCATGCCTTCATCCTGGAGCGTGTAGGCCTTGAGTTTGTTGACAAGACCGATACCGCGGCCTTCCTGTCGCATGTAGAGGAGTATCCCGCGGCCTTCCTCATTGATCTGCCGCATAGCCGACTCGAGCTGCTGACCGCAGTCACATCTAAGCGAACCGAATGCGTCTCCCGTAAGGCATTCGGAGTGTACGCGGCACAGGATATTGTCGCCGTCTCCGATGTCTCCCTTTACGAGGGCGATATGATGCTCGCCGTTAAGTTTGTTTATGTACACGTGCGCTTTGAATTCGCCGTGCCTGGTCGGAAGATTCGCGACAGTAACGCACTCAACAAGATCGTCGTGTTTTTTGCGGTACTCCTGGAGCTGCTTGATGCTGACGAACTTGATGCCGTATTTCATCGAGAACTCGGCAAGTCTCGGTGTGCGCATCATAGTTCCGTCATCTTCCATAATCTCGCAGCAGATGCCGACCGGTTCGAGACCGGCAAGCCTGAGAAGGTCGACTGTGGCTTCCGTATGGCCGTTGCGTTCAAACACTCCGGTGCGTCTAGCAAGGAGAGGGAACATGTGGCCGGGACGTCTGAAATCCTCCGGTTTGCTATTCGGATCTGCGGCTTTTCTTGCTGTGAGAGCACGTTCGACTGCGGAGATACCGGTCGTCGTGTCTACGTGGTCGATGCTGACGGTGAACGCCGTTTCATGATTGTCACGGTTGTCGTCGACCATCTGCTGGAGCCTGAGTCTTCTGATAGCTTCGATACCCATCGGCATGCAGATGAGACCTTTTGCATGCTTAGCGATGAAATTCAGCATCTCGGTCGTCGTGAACTGCGCGGCGCAGATCAGATCGCCTTCGTTCTCTCTGTCCGGGTCATCCGTACAAAGTATGATTTCGCCGTTCTTCAGCGCCTCTATAGCCTCAGGTATGGTGCTGAACTCAAAGCCTTCCGGCAGCACCATTTCATCCTTTTCTTCTTCCGGTTCAAGGTTTAGTTTTCTTACATCCATTTTCGTCCCTCCTGTCAGAATGCCTTCAGTAGTTCTTCGAGTCTAGAGTCAGAGCTTGCTGCCGCGCCGGCTTTGTTTCTGCAGGTTTCCGCAGGTCCGTCAGCGAGCAGCCGCTCGACATATTTTCCTATCATATCGGTCTCGAGATTGACCGGGTCTCCGGCTTTCTTTGTCGACAAAGCTGTTTCAGCCAGCGTGTGCGGTATTATCGAGACGCTGAATTCGCCGCTTCCTTTAGTGTGTTTCGAGTCAGCGACCGTTAGACTGATACCGTCGATCGTGATTGAACCCTTTGTCACGATGTATCGCATCAACTCGTCAGATGCCGATATCCTGAACCATACAGCGTTGCCGTCGGGTCTGAGCGACAGTATCGTTCCCGTGCCGTCGATATGTCCCGAAACTATATGACCGCCGAATCTGCCGTACGCTGGCATCGCGCGCTCGAGATTGACTTTGCTACCGGGTCTCAGCACTGAGAATGCCGTGCGGTTTACAGTTTCCGGCATGACGTCCGCGGAAAAAGTGCTTCCGGTAAGCGCCGTGACTGTCAGGCATATGCCCGACGTTGCGATGCTGTCGCCGATCCTTGTCGGCTGTCTGAGCGGTTCATCGGCAGTTGGCATACCTCCGAGGACTTTACTGCACGAGACTGTGAGTCTTGCGTGGTTTCCGGTCATCCTGAGTTCTTTGACCGTGCCGACTTCTTCGATTATTCCGGTGAACAATACTTTCACCTCCGTTCTATATCGCCCTGCACGAGAA
>JAFOKI010000062.1 GCA_017419895.1 Eubacterium sp.
AAATCATATTTCAGCAGTTTACCTAGCATTTGAACACCTCCCTGAACAAAGCGTCAACGCTCTTTCCTGTTTCTTCTCTAATCAGTTCGGATCCGCGGTGGAGCACCACACGTCCGTTTTTAAGAAATACCACATCATCAAGCACGGATTCGACATCGGCGATAAGATGCGTCGATATCAGTACCAGGGAATCGCGTGAATAGTTACCGATTATAGTTCTGAGGATATAGTCCCTCGCCGCAGGGTCGACTCCGGCTATCGGCTCATCCAGAAGATACACTTTCGCGCGTCTCGACATCGTCATTATCAGCTGGAGTTTTTCTCTCGTTCCCTTTGACATCTTGTTGAGAGCCATGTTCCGCGGAAGCCCGAGGTCAGCGATCATCGCCTCTGCTCTCTCCCTGTCAAAATCAACGAAGAAATCCCGGTAGAATTTCATGAGCTGGTCGACTTTCATATATCCCGGAAGGAAATCCCTGTCCGGAAGATAAGCGACTCTGGCTTTTGTCTCAGGTCCGGGAAGCATCCCTGCGATCCTGATTTCGCCCGCTGACGGCGAAAGCAGCCCTGTCGCGAGTTTGATAAGCGTCGTCTTGCCGCTCCCGTTCGGACCGAGAAGTCCGACTATATTGCCTTCCTCAAGATCCAGGTCTATATGGTCCAGTGCCAGAACAGGCCCAAATGCTTTAGTCAGTCCTCTTAGTTCCATTACAGCCATTATTCCACCTCCCCTGCCCAATGCTTTACCGACCGCACGATCTCCTGGTCATCCATCCCAAGTTTCCTCAGCTGTTCGAACATACCTCCGATGTGTTCGGCAGCGAGATCGCTTCTCAGTCCCGCGAGCAGTTTATTATCTTCCGTTATAAATCTTCCGCTTGTTCTTTCCGTGAACACCAGTCCGTTTCTTTCTAGTTCGGCAAGAGCCCTCTGCATCGTATTCGGGTTAACTCCGGCTTCCATCGCCAGATCTCTTACCGACGGCATTCTGCTTCCCGGACTGTATTCACCGCTTGCTATCCCGCTCTTCATCTGCTGCACGAGCTGAGTATAGATCGGGATGCCTTCCTTAATCTCCCATTTCATATTGGCCTCCGGTTTCTGTATCATCCATATTATTATCCTTTCCGTAACATAGCTTTTTCCGCGTCCGCGGAGCTTTGTATCACTGTCTTACTGTATTACTGTATTATCTACTTAATACAATAATACCGAAGTCGCGCTTTGTCAACCCCTTCTTTTATTTTTTTACTAAGTTTTGCACTCAAAAATGATCATGTATCAGCTCTGTGATTTTTCCATGCAAAAACCCAGCCCGCCGGAAAGGCGGGCTGGGCTGATTTCTTGGTTATGTCCGCATCAATTGACGCGGCATGTACGAAGTCTACTCGTAGTCACCCGGCTCATAGCCCGGAACAACAGCGTTGTAGCTGTATTCTCTTGTCGGGAATTTGCCTGCGCATGTCTCATCATAGAACGCGTCGAGAGCACCAACCATGATCTCTCTGAGATCAACATAGTGCTTGACGAATTTAGCCTTGAACTTGTTGATGCCCATGAGGTCATAGAAGTTCAGTTCCTGGCCGTCGCAGAAGATGCCAGCACCGATTCCGCAAACAGGAATGTCAACAGATTCGGTAATAGCTTTTCCAAGACCTACAGGTACGCACTCGAGGCAGATCGCGAAAGCACCGGCTTCTGTAACAGCCTTAGCGTCAGCGAGGAGTTTCTCAGCTACACTTGCGTCTTTGCCCTGGACTTTGAATCCGCCGAGAGCACTGATGGACTGCGGTGTGAGACCGATATGAGCCATTACGGGGATACCGTTGTCAACGATAGCTTTGATTCTGGATGCCATGTTGGCTCCGCCTTCGAGTTTGACGCAGTCGCATCCGCCCTCTTTCATGAGACGGCAAGCATTCTTAACAGCGTCTTCATCGCTGACCTGATATGAACCGAACGGCATGTCGCCTACTACGAATGTGTTCGGAGCGCCTTTTGTGACGCATTTGATGTGATGAACCATGGCGTCCATTGTTGCAGGAAGTGTCGAGGGCTCGCCCATGATGACGTTAGCCATCGAGTCGCCGACCAGGATCATCTCAGTTTTACTTTCTTCTACGATCGAAGCGAAAGTGTAATCGTAGCAGATCGTCCACGTCCATTTCTGACCTTTCTCTTTATACTCTTTCAGCTGCTGGATCGTAACTTTTTTCTGGCTCATAATAATCTACCTCCTCTTGCGTGATATTACTTGTCATTTAGCTCTTAATATTATGTCATGCCGCTTAACTTACGCGGGTCACACGCGACCGGCAGGACTAATACTCATATTTATTTTTATTATTATATCGTATTTTAACCCCCAATGTAAATGGAACTGGGAGTAATATGTCAATGCCGGTCATTTAATTACAGATAAACCCGGACGGTATGCGCCCGGGCCTGTCACTATCAATAAAATCAGTATTTACCGTTTCCTTGGAGAAATGCTTCATAGCCACGCTTTGTTTCATAAACGTCAGCCTTGCTCACAGCCTCGAATGGCGCGTGCATGTTGAGTACCGCGACTCCGCTGTCGATCACACTCATACCGTAATGCGCGAGGATGAATGCGATCGTTCCGCCGCCTCCGAGGTCGACTTTTCCGAGCTCGGCTGTCTGGAACGCCACGTCCCCTTCAGTGAAGCACTTTCTGATGTATCCCACATATTCGGCGTTCGCATCGTTCGATCCGGATTTTCCGCGCGCGCCGGTGAACTTATTGATGACCATGCCTTTTCCGAGGAACGAAACATTCTTTTTGTCAAAGCACTGAGCGTACAAAGGATCAAAACCGCTGCTTACATCTGATGAAAGCATAGTGCATTTCGCGAGCATGCGTCTCAGAAGAAGGTCGCAGCTAATTCCTTCGTCCTTATTTTCATCCAGCATTCTGATAAGTTCGGCTACTGTGTTCTCAAAGAACATGGATTCCATACCTGTTGCACCGTAGCTTCCGATTTCTTCTTTGTCGACGAGAATGCAGCAGGCAGTGCGTTTTACCGAAGGAACATCGATCATCGCGCGGTAAGACGTATAGGCGCAGACTTTGTCGTCGTGACCGTAAGCGAGGATCATGCTGCGGTCAAGTCCTGCTTCACGGGCTCTTCCCGCGGGAACCACCTCAAGCTCAGCGGAGATGAAATCATCTTCCTCTACACCGTATTTATCCTTAAGAACATTGAGTACACCCTGCTTGACTGCCTCACCGGCATTTTTCGCGGATTCACTGTCCTTATCTTTCTTGGCAGATTTCTTGTCAATGACTATAGGCTTGTTCCCGACTATAACATCGAGAGCCTCACCTTCCACGACCACTGCGCCTTTCTTGGCCAGCTGCTCCTGTGAAAGATGCACGAGTAGA
>JAFOKI010000063.1 GCA_017419895.1 Eubacterium sp.
ATTTTGCACAATTGCTTTTGCATATATCGTAGAGTTTTTTTGTGTTCGATGAGTTTTTTCCACCGATAACGACCATGGCGTCGACGGTTTTCGACAAAGCTTCCGCAGCCTGCTGACGGTCCTTCGTTGCGTTGCAGATGGTGTTCTTTACAGTAAATGGTACACCGTTTTCCTTTAACGCTGCTTCCACATCGATCAGCGCCTGCTCGCGGAGTGTGGTCTGGCATACGACAAGCGTCGGGTTGTCAGGAGTCGGTTTGACTTTGACGTCAAAGCTTTGTTCACCAAAAACCGAATCGACGTCAGCCTTTGTTGCAACTATGAGCGCGCTGTCACCGCACCAGCCGTTGATACCTATAACCTCGGGATGAGAAGCGTCACCAACGATTATCACGGGAGTGCCGCTGTCGTGTGCTTCTTTGACGAATCTGTGGATCCTTGCAACAAAGGGGCACGTTGTGTCGACTAGTTCTATTCCGCGCGCTTCTGCTTCGCGGTAAAAAGCTTCCGTCTCACCGTGCGAACGAACGATAAGTATCGCGTTTTCGGGGACTTCGCTGAGATCTTCCATTATGCGCACGCCATACGAAGCGAGTTCGTCTGTGACATCGCGGTTATGGATTAGCTGGCCATGGGTGAAAATAGGCCTGCTTCCGTCAGAATTCCTGATGAGCTTATAGGCGGTATCGACTGCGTTTTTTACTCCGAAGCAAAACCCCGAGTGTGCTGCGCGGATTATTTCCATTATCTGCTCCTTTCAGGGTTCCAGAATGAGCGTGAGAGAAGCATGATCACCGGATAGATCTCGAGTCTTCCGATGATCATGAGTATCGAACTCACGATCCTGCCGTAAACAGAGAAAATGCTGAAATCAGCAGTATTCATTTTCCCGAAGAAAGATCCGCAGTTTGTGTACGCGCAGATCGTGCTCGTCAGCGTTGTCGACATGTCTTGATTCTCGATGCTCATGAGTACGAGACCGGCAATGAACACCAGGAAGAAGAGCATGATGTATGCCGCTATGAATGAGCTCTTATCGGGCGAAAGCGTTCTTTTTCCTACGGTGACGGGTTTGACTGCCGACGGATGTATCCTTTTATAAATACCTCTTATCACGAGTTTGATGCTCGTGACTACACGGCCTATCTTGAGTCCGCTCGAAGAGGAGATGCTGCATCCGCCGATGATCCCGCATACCAGCAGCACGATGGCGCTGGCGGAGGGGATATCAGCATCTGCACGGAATGCAAAGCCGGTTGAGGATGCGAACGAAAGAACATATACGATCGCATTTGTGAGAAGTCCCATTACATCGGATCCTCCGATCTGAAGGAAAAGGAGAAGTCCGACCATGTAAATAGACGCGGCTATAAGGATAAGATACTGCCGCACTTCGTATTCCCTTAATGCTTTCTTGATTTTTCTCTCTGCAAGATTGAAGTAGAAGAAATAGTTGAATGACGCAAGGAACGCAAGAAGTGCCGTAACTATCCGCAGATACGCGGTGACTGTTATCGGGAATGCCGCGTGATATTCGACTGTGCCGGTCGTGGAAACGCAGCTTAGTGAGAAAATCACCGACGGAAATATGCCGCATCCTGAAGGCAATATCACCAGAAATCCCAGTACAGTAAGGACAGCATAAATAGCAAGCGCAAGTTTCATAGCGTCTTTTGTGCGCGGCGATACCATGCCTGCATTTTCCGTACGCGGGTCATCAGATATGACTTCGCTGATTATTCCTAGCCGTGGGAAAACCGTGACCGCAAGTATAATGAGGATCAGGCCTCCTGCCCACGAACAGATAGCTTTCCAGAGGATAAGTGAATGCGGCATGATAGCCTGATTCAATACCGATGCTCCGGTCGTAGTCCAGCCGGAAACCGATTCGAACCAGCAGTCGACGAGTGTGAAGTCGTTTCCGCTCATGTACCAGGGCAGTGCCGAGACCACGAGTACAATGAGCACAGTTACGAGAAGAATAAGATACGAATTTCGTTTTTTCAGCCTTACAGGCTGCTGCCATTTAAGATTCAAGATCGCTAGGAAAGATATTCCAAGTATCGCTGCGCAGATGACAGCGAGAGCGGCGAATGCCACTGCGGCATCGGTCTCGTCGTTTACGAATGCGAATATGGCCGGTACTGCCATCGCTGCGGCAAGGAACATCATGGCGGCAGCGATCATCGCAAGCATTGTTTTTTTAGTGAATGATATGCCCATGTTCAGCTCCTGCTGCCGTTCCAGTAATGCGGCGAAAATACCATAAAGAATGTGAAAAGTTCAAGCCTTCCGGCGATCATCATAAGCGAGAGGATGATCTTTGTTACGGCTCCGAAAGAACCATATGAATACATAGGTCCTATGCCGGAGAATCCGGGCCCGATATTGCCGATGCACGATAGTGAAGCAGACAGACTGGTGATCAGATTGCATCCGCTGAATGATACGAACAGGCTGCCGACAAAGAATGTCATTATATAAAGAAGAATGAAATACACAGTTTCGTCAGCAAGTTCTTTTGGCATCGGGGCCCCGTTCAGTTTGAGCGGATATTCGCGTCCGGGATGGAGCCTTAAGTTTATGCTCCTTCTTATCAGTTTGAGAGCTATCGCTATTCTGACAACTTTTACTCCGCAGGACGTCGAAGACGATGAGCCTCCTGTCAGACAAAGCAGCAGAAGCATTACCCTCGAGAATACCGGCCAGCCGTCGTAATTGTCCGTAGTGAATCCGCTGGTCGTCATTATTGAGACACTGTGGAATGCGGACTGACCGATCGCGTCTGCTGTGTTATCGACAGTTTTGGTCGCGATGAGATCGATCGCGATGGCGGCTGTAACGACAACAAGGAATGATATGTATAATTTGAATTCCGTGTCATGCAGGAAAACGCGAAGGCCGCGTTTTTTCGCCTCGAAGAAAAGATTGAAGTTCGTCGCGCAGAGTATCATGAACACGATCATTACGATCCTTATCACAGGGCTGGCAAAATGACCGATGTTGTCCGTATATGGCGAGAAGCCGCCGGTGCTGACCGTCGAGAGCGTTGTGCAGAGAGCATCATAAATACCCATGCCGAGTGCGAGCAGTATGACGAACAGGACTACGGTGAACGCAATGTAAACCAGGTAAAGTCTCCTTGCGGTTTCAGAATACCTTGACGTTATCTTGTCAAGCCGCGGAGAAGGAGATTCTGCGCTTGCTATGACCTGACCCTCGATACCCAGCTCCGGTATAAGCGCTGTTGCAAGCACGATTATTCCCATGCCGCCGAGCCACTGGGCGAACGATCTGAAAAACGAGATCGAGAGGGGGAGTGCTTCTACGTCGCTTACTACCGTGGCTCCTGTTGTAGTGAATCCGGAGCAGGATTCAAAGAACGCGGAAGCGATATCGGGAATGCTCCCTGTCGCGTAAATGGGTACAGTTCCCGCAATGGAAGCGATGAACCATGCGAGAGCGACCGCGAGGAATCCGTCTCTCTGTCTGAATTTGACGTCTTCTGTCATCGGTCCGAGGACTTTTGTCAGAATAAAACCCGGGATCGCGCAGCATCCCGCAGTGATGGCGAACCATACCGCTGATGAATGTTCTCCGTAAATGAGCGCAACTATCAGCGGCGGGATCATGGCAAGCCCGATAACCGTAAGCATTATGCCTGTGATCCTTGCAATTTTCCTGAAAGCAGATGTCATTTCTTTATCTCCGTATGAGAAAAAGTATATATCTTGAGTTATATTTGATTGACTTATTGATTGCGGTTTACTGTTTTCTCTTCAGCAGGCGTTCTATCTCACCGATATCAGAAATGAGAGTTGTTACAAGAAGCCTGTCACCGGCTTCGATGCTGGCAGCGGTATCGGGGAATATGAGTTTCCCATCGCGTTCGATAGCGGCGACCGAAGAGCTTTCGGAAAGACCAAGGTTGCTTATCGGAGTACCCGCGATCAGGATGTCCTTGCCGACCAGTATCTCCGTGAGGCGCGCCTGGCCTGCCATAAGCGCCGATGAAGCAACTGTATCTGTTCCCTGAATGAACTCAGTGATCTCGCTTGTGCTGATGTCCAGCGGATTTATTACCATATCCACACCGAGATCCTCGATCAGGTTTTTGTAGTGATCATGGTCTACCCTCGAAATAACGTCGGGGATCCCGTGTCTTTTTGCGGCGAGCGCAAGCAAAAGATTTTCCTCATCTACACTTGTTGTTGCGATAAAGGCATCCATGTCATCGATGCCTTCTTCTTCCAGAAGGTCGAGGTCCGTACCGTTGGATTTCAGGACTATCACATCATCGAGATTGTCCGCAAGGTATTTGCTTCTTTCCGGATCGATCTCTACTATCTTGACGTAGATCCCTGCGTCGGACAGGTTGCGGGCGAGATAAAAGCCGGTCCTTCCACCGCCTATGATCATGACTCTTTTGAGTTTTTTCGAAGCTTTCTTTTTGTTGATGCGGCTGGCCGTCTGAGACGTGTCAGCCCTGCTTCCGATCAGGTACAGCGTGTCATCGGCTTCGATCACTTCTTTTCCTTTTGGGATGATGAACGTTCCGTTCCGCACAAGACCGATCAGTCTTAAATTGGGCATGAGTTCCCTGAGTCCCGAAAGCGAAAGACCGATTACAGCCTGATTGTCTCTCGCGTCAAATTCCGTTATCCCTATGTTTCCGGACGAGAATACCCCGTTCTTTAAGCTGCGGTCTTCTGTAAGATGTCTGTATATCTCCTGGGTCATCGATAGCCCCGGGTTTACTATCATGTCTATTCCGAATGCTTTCTTAACAAAGTCGAGCTGTCCCATGTACTCCGGTTCACGGATCCTTGCTGCTGTTCTCGGACATCCGAGTTCTTTCGCGCAGACAGAAATCGCAAGATTGATTTCATCTGTCTCTGTGACTGCTATGAGGCAGTCGTAGGAATCGATACCAAGATCCTTAAGCACCTGTACTTTTCTTGCGTCCTCGTTAACAGTGAGGACGTCGAGAGTTTTTGCGGCTTTGTCAAGCTTGGTCGAGTCTATATCGATTAGTGTAACTGAATGGTCGCCGTTCTCGAGCGCTTCCGCGATTTTATAACCGAACACTCCCGCTCCTGCAATTGCAACCTGCATTATCTGTTTCCTCCCGGCAAAATGCCGAATAAACACTTTATTACAACGTATCTATTTTAGTGCAATGAGTATGATTTTGCAAGGCATATTAAGGGTATTATATGGTAGAATAAAAGAGCCGCAGATGGCTGTTTGTTAAAGGAATTGCATCAGGAGACCGATATGTTGAAAATCAAAAGATTCATGCTCGGACCGATACTTGAGGACGGGTATGTAGTATATGAAAACGACGGAGAGCTTTGTTATATCATCGACCCCGGTTACGAGCCGGGCGGGTACATAAGCTTTGTTGATGAGCATTCGCTCAAACCGGCAGGAATACTGCTCACACATCTCCATGGCGATCACACCGGCGCGGCGGACGCGCTGAAAGACGCTTTCGGGTGTGTCACGATGATGCATGAACAGGACGCTTTTGTGTACAAAGGGGTCATCGACGTGATGCTTAAGGATGGGGACGTCATTCCTCTGGGCAGCGACTCGCTTAAGGTTATTCATACGCCAGGTCATACAAAGGGTTCTGTATGCTTCCTGTCGGAGAAGAGTAAAGTCTGTTTCACGGGAGATACGGTTTTCGACACGGATCTTGGCCGTACGGACCTGAAAGGCGGAAGCGAGCAGGATATGGTACGTTCCATCAGGAATGTAGTGGACGGTTTTGCGAATGATATCCACATCTATCCCGGTCACGAAGGCGACTGCACGATGAAATATGTGAGGAAATTCAATTCGGAATTCAATGCGATAGTATCCGGCAAGGGAAGGTAATAACAGGACTGTATAACTCGTAAGTTACGACAAGATTTTGA
Organism: Eubacterium sp.; assembly: GCA_017419895.1. GTDB lineage: Bacteria > Bacillota > Clostridia > Peptostreptococcales > Anaerovoracaceae > Aminicella. Next base: position 5,925 of record JAFOKI010000063.1, read on the forward strand.
AAGGCTTGACATCATGAGTTACGATATAAAAATGATAGCGCTCGATCTGGACAACACGACTCTCAGAAAGGATAAAAGTCTGTCTGACAGGACAAGAAACGCGCTTGTTGAAGCGATGAAACGCGGTGTTTACGTTGTCGTTGCGTCGGGACGGGTATTCAGTTCGCTGCCCGAAAATGTTATGGGAATGCCTGGCCTGAAGTACGTAATAAATTCGAACGGGGCGTGCATCACCGAACTTCCGGATGATGGTCCTCGTTTTATGTATGACACCGCGTCAGACGTCACGGGGCTTAGAAATATGCGGAAACTGGATCCGGCTTACGGAACGAGGATATACAACCACTTTTTGCCTGAGGAGACGGTAAGGAAGATAACAGATGTCCTGGCGGGGAACGGTGTGCTTCCAGAGGTGCTTGCAGGAGGGTACGTCTATATGGACGAAGCCATGTACCGCGATATCGAAATGAACGGTTCTTCATTCAGACATATCGACTACACACTCTGGTCAAGACGTCCTGCGCATGATATCTATGCGATAATAGATGAGAATATCTCATGCATAGAAACGATAAACATGAGTATCGAGGATAACGAGTTAAGGGAAAAGGTAAAGGCTGAACTCAAGCAGATAGAAGGTGTTACTGTTACGAATTCAGTCTGGTTCAACATAGAAGTTGAAGCCGAGGGCACGAGCAAAGGCTCCGCGCTTGCGTTCCTCCTGGATCAGCTTGGTCTCGATCCGTCCCAGCTCATGGCATGCGGCGACAGCCCGAACGATGGGGATATGATAAAGCTCGCAGGGCTCGGTGTCGCAGTAGCAAACGCAGAACCTGTGATACTTGAACTGGCAGACTACGTAACCGACAGCAGTATGGAAGACGGAGTCGCGAAAGCAGTCGAAAAGTTCGTGCTATAGGGGTTGTTCAGTGATTAGGGACTACGGATCCTGCAGAGGTTTCCTGCAAGATGGGAGTTCGCCCTGGAAACGTTGAAAAAGTTCCCGATTTCTTTTCATAGAAGGTGTTTTCGGGAAAACTGGTCCGTAAATCATTTGAATAAACAAAAGTCGGGAACGATTTCAACGATTATAGACTGCGGATCCAGCAGCGGTTTCCTACAAGATGGAACCATGTCCTGGAAACGTTGAAAACGTTCCCGACTTTTGCTCATGGTAGCATTTTTAGGGACTAAAAGCCGAGTTCCAATAATAATTGTTACCGAATCAATCCGGCTTTCTGCAGCGTTACGATTATCTGCCATCGTTCGAGCGGCTCTGCCTTTGTTTCCATTGTAAAAAACAGATCCCGGCCCAGAATATAGCCGTTTTCCGCGTATGCCTTCAGGCGTTTCATTTGTTTTGCCGCGTATTTCGGATCATCCATTCGTCCGAAGTGCTCTATAATGATCAAGCGTTTTTCTTTCGGATGGAGTACGACAAAATCCGGATACATTATTGTTCCGTCAGCCAATACGAGTTCACTGTCATACCGATATATCAACCCATTACTATATAACAGTTCATCGATTTGCAGTTCACTTTTGGAACGAACCTTATGCCCCGAAGCGGTTTCGAACAACAGATTCTCAGGATGAGACGGGTTGGTGCGGTAGGCGTGTTTTCTGGTTTCCGCTATCCACTTGATGGTATTCAATTGTCCGGGAAGGTAATAATTGTCAGGCAGCCTGATCCCGTCATTGAACATCTCGAGTGTATAATACTTGGGCAAATACTGTTCGGGGTCATATGATTTGAGTTCGGACAAAGCCTGCTTAAGACACCTGGTATTCTTTCGCAATATGCCAAGCCCATGGATCACCACGCGTTTCCTGATAAGAGATGCGATGAGCAGTTTGCCTGAATGTGTAGTTGGGATCGGAACCTCTATCCAATTACCATTGAGTTTGAAGTTCCGTACGAAATACAGTTGCCCCTTCTTTTTTCTGACTGACATGCTTCCTTCAGGAGCCGTTTGTTTCAGCTTTTCAACCCCGGATAGGAGTGCCTCGTGATCTGCAAGTAATTTGTTCAGTTCTTTGAATAGTAACAATTGGTCCATTTCAATTCCTTTCCCGGTAAGAATACCGTTTCGTGTATTGAACCATCGTCCCATTCATCCATAACACATCAATGATACCATAATTTACCAGCGAACGCACTGTTTTTGCGCTTTGTAATTGACAATAAATGGTAAAAATAGTAAAAAAA
>JAFOKI010000064.1 GCA_017419895.1 Eubacterium sp.
AGTATGCAGCTTGGCTTTTGATCTGTTTAATATGCAGCAGCCAGTTCTTCCGCAAGCGCTTCAACCTGAGCTCTGCTTGCATCGTTAAGAGCGGAAAGGATCGTCACTCCGTTCTCAGCGTATTCGAGGTTCTTGCAGCCTTCAAGCATTGCCTTCATGCGCTTGGCAGCCTGGGGAGCCCAGGAACCGTTTTCGATGAAAGCGACTCTTTTGTTCTGGAAATTCCTCTCGGTGAGGTGGTTGATGAACTCTTTCATGAACGGGAAGACATCGTTGTTGAACGTAGTCGTCGCGAATACGATGGTGTCGTATCTGAACGCGTCTTCAACGCATTCGGCGATGTCACTTCTCGCGAGGTCGTTGACCGCGACTTTCGGAACGCCTTTTTCTTCGAGCTTTTCGGCAAGGAGTTCAACTGCGGTCTTGGTGTTGCCGTAAACGGATGTATACGCTATGACAACGCCTTTTGTTTCGACGCCGTAGGACGACCAAGTATTGTAGAGGTCGAGGTAGTATCCGAGGTCTTCGCTGAGCACCGGTCCGTGGAGCGGGCAGATGATCTGGATGTCGAGCGCCGCGGCTTTTTTAAGGAGTCCCTGTACCTGCGTGCCGTATTTGCCGACGATACCAAAATAGTAGCGTCTTGCTTCACACGCCCAGCCGTCATCCTCTTCGCCGCCCGGCGGTACATCGTGCGCACCGAATTTGCCGAAAGCGTCAGCGCTGAAGAAGACTTTGTCGGTTGAGTCGTAAGTCATGATGACCTCAGGCCAGTGGATCATCGCAGCCGCGATGAAGCTCAGCTTGTGAGCGCCGAGATCGAGTGTATCGCCTTCTTTAACAACGATCCTTCTGTCAGCGAATTCCTCGCCCTCAAAGAAGTTCTTCATCATGTTGAATGCCTTCTGAGAGGAAACGATCACAACTTCAGGGAACTCAGCCATGAAGCCTCTAATGCTTCCGGAATGATCCGGTTCCATGTGCTGGACTATAAGGTAGTCCGGTGTTTTATCGCCAAGAACGGATTTGATGTTCGTGAGCCATTCATCAGTGAACTTGCCGTCGACAGAATCCATAACGGCGATTTTCTCGTCCATGATCACATACGAGTTATAAGCCATACCTTCAGGTACGATGTAGTGTCCTTCAAAAAGGTCAACCTGATGGTCGTTAACGCCTACATAAAGAATATCTTTTGTGATTTCCATTTTATAGTCTCCTTTACATTGATTTTAGTTTCACAAAGGGATTCTATCATAAGTATCTGTAAACGGCAAACCTGCTTTTTTACAGATCGCTCCTGTTAGATTCGATCGCGATTCTGATCCCGGACTCGATGTCGAGAAGGTTTGCGAAATCGTACCAGGGCGCTTCCTTCCTGACGAGAGCCGTGAGCTCGGGGCAGATCTCTTTTGAAAGTATGTACTTCGAGATGTTGACGCTCGACCGTACTTTCCGCGTCAGATAGAGTTTGTTGACGAGATTGAAGTTATCCAGAAGCAGGAACACACCCTGCTGGAATTTCATCCTGTCGTTGTTCGCGATATCGATAAGCCGCGCTTCCGGTGAAGTGCGCTCGACACTTATTTTGCCCTTATCTTCTTTATTGAGGTTGTAGACGCGCACATTGTAATTATGAAGCCAGCATTCCGCGGTTACTCTGTCCTGCGTATAATTCGCGGGATCTTTGATCTCGATCGTGTAGAGGATCGGATCATCGGTGAATTCCATTTTTCCTTTCAGACCGAATGACAGCGCAACATAGATCGACTTGGTCAGGTCGATGAAAGGTGAGCAGCCGATATAGTGCTGCGAAAACGCGCAAAGATCGTACATGTGATACTTTTCCGCATAACCGAAGGCCGATCGGAAGAGGTTGTAATACTCCCCATACGATTTATAAAAATCAAGAAGATAATCGCTGGTGATGTCGACATATTTTTCGTTCAGATCCATGAGTGATCCCTTGTCCCTGAAAAGGGTAGGGATCAGCGGCCGCCTCAGACTGTTGATTCGTTCTCCGCGGTAAAAAATCAGCTTGTCTTTTTCCAAATAAGGCGCAAGAAGGAGATCGTTGAACTTTTCGATCGAATCGACGTGTTTTTCGGTTATGCTGAAGTCATAATCGAGCTCATCATCCAACTCATCGAGGGAACCGAGAGTGTCCATAACATCAAATTTAAATAATTCTGCCATGTTTTTCACCTCATGTATGAGTTTACACCAACAAAGCATTAAAATCAAAGACCGAATGCCGCATAGGAAGCGGTTCTTTGTCAGCGTTTTTTTCCGCGGGACCCGGCTATATGCATGATCCCGTAAACGATCAGCTCCACCGCAAAGAACAGCCCAATATTGACAAGCGGCATGACGAAAGGTGAGACGGCGGGATCGATGATCCCGAAGGGATCCTTTGTTACGAAAAACCAGTTGAAGTCATGGTCATAACTGCCCGCCGCGCCATGATATAGGGTATTTCCCAGCATTGCCCAGACTGTCATTGCAGCCAGGATAGAAAGGTCGGTGCGCCACTCGCGGATGTCCGGCCGGTCCTTGTCGAACATCAGGGTGATCGCCCCATAAGCAGTCATGATGCCGTGGAATATCAGTGTCTGAACGACCCGGTAACAAAGCGGATGCACCGCGTGCCACATGACTCCGGCAGGGTATATCAGGTACACGAGGTTCGAAATGAACCCGAGAAGCGCCAAATGCCCGCGGTATTTTTCGAGCCGGCCGGAGTGCCTGCTCAGAAAGCACATCACGCACATGGCTGTACATATGTGGAATGGGAGTTTCTCGATATCGATTTCTTCGTAAGCGAACGGCATCAGGAAAAAGTCCAGTATATAAAGGCCGAACGCGATGTCGATCAGGATAGTGCAGGTCCGCTGACTGATGGCCTGCGGTTTGTTCCTCAGGTAAAGGCTCACGGCAAGCACGAGCGTAAGCGCGATCAGGATATAACAAAAGTGCCAGGCGCCGAAACAGGTGAAGATCTCGCCGCCCTTTTTATCCGCGAGCAGCCCGTGTATGAATGCGTATGATCCGTTAACGTAGCTCATTCTGCCCTCCGATAGTTTGATTATACTTTTGGCGCCTGTAAGTGACAAGGGGACGCCGGCGATTGAGCTTTGCCTGATTTGAAAACTGCCGGTCATAAGTGTATAATCAACGATGGCCGCGGAGCGGCTTTGTTATGACAAAGCTGCCGGCAGAAGGCCAGAATATGGCAAAAAAACCGAAAAATACCCAAATGCAACCGCCGGTTGACAAATTGAAAAGCCGGATTGGTGGAGTGCAACCTTATTTGATAGTAAGTTTAGGTCAGAAAAAAGCTGCCGGAACTGATGTCAAACATGGAGGATAAGAAAATGATACTGGCTGACAAGATCATAGAAAACAGAAAGAAAAACGGATGGTCGCAGGAAGAACTTGCGGATAAGCTGGGAGTCTCCAGGCAGTCCGTGTCGAAGTGGGAAAGCGCGCAGGCGGTTCCCGACATGAAGAAGATACTTCAGATGTCCGAGATATTCGGTGTAAGCACAGATTATCTCCTTAAAGATGAAATCGAAATTCCAGCGCTTGTGGATGAGGGGCTTCCGGTAGATCCGGGTGATACAGAAGACGCAGCTGTAAAAGTTTCGCTGAACGAAGCAAGCTCATTCCTTTCATTCAATGAAAAGGCTGCTGCGTTCGTATCCACGGGAGTCATGCTTTGTATCATGTCTCCGATACTGCTCATTCTGCTCAGCGGGCTTGCGGAATACAAGAAGATCTCTATTCCGGAGAATATCGCCGAGGCTATCGGCACTATCGTCCTTCTTGTAATAATAGCAGCAGCGGTAGGAATGTTCCTGATGATAGGATTCGGCGGGCGCAGGTATGAATATCTGGAAAATTCCAGGATCGATACGGAATATGGAGTCTCCGGTATGGTCCGGGACAGAAGAGACGCGTACGATCATACGCACAGCAGGGACATGATCATAGGCATCATGCTCTGCATAGTGGCCGCGATACCCATGCTTGTGCTCGGAATATTTGACATGGAGAATGGAATCGATCACATAGAAGTGATCGCTGTAGCAGTCATGCTCGCGGTGATCGCGGTAGGAGTCAGGATGATCGTGCATACGAGCATCATTTGGGGCGGCATGGACAAGCTTCTCGAGGAAGGCGACTATACAAGACTTAACAAACGCGCCGGAAAATTCGACGGTATCTACTGGGCGATCGTAACGGCGATATATCTCGGCTGGAGTTTCATGACCATGAAATGGGAGATCACATGGCTTGTCTGGCCGGTAGCGGGCGTGCTGTTCGCGGCGTATCATGAGATCATGAAGTCTTTGGTCAAGTCCAGAAACTGAGCCGGTCAGGAAATCTGCCCATACGGCAATCCATTCAGAAGCGCGCAGGAGCTCATGCTCCTGCTTTTTATTATTGAAGAACCATCCACCTGTCACATTTTCACGCATTAAATGATATAATAGTAGTCAAGTATACTGCCGCTGCGACCAGCAGGCCGGCCGTACAGATTCGAAACAGGGGAGAGGATCCGGACGTGAACGTTTTTAAGAAACGAAGCATACTTGTAGAAGTCGCTATATTTTTCATATTGGGTGTCATTCTCACGGGCAGCATGACGTATTTCACGCAGCGCATACGCTCGACAGAGAGTGTGACGACCAGGATGGAGATGTTTGCCGCCCAGATGGCGGATGAGGTAAATCTTGCCGTTAAAGAGTATCCTGCACACATTTGGCTCATGCGTTACTGGTATGAGCATCCGGATGAAATGGATATCGAATACGACGTCGATTATGGTACCGGAACCAGAACAGAAGAAAAATGCAGGATACTGACAGAGCGCTATCCCGGCATCCAGCTGAAATATGTGACTGAAGAGCAGCTGAACAAAATGCCTGCGGAGGATCAGAAACTCTACGCCGAGATAGCTTACTCATGGCTAATCACCCGCATAAACCAGATCAAACGGACATATAAGATCAGCTTTTTATTCTGTGTCCTTACCGATACAAACTATATAGACCAGTTTTTCCTGTTCAGCGCAGCTGATGAAGGCGCTGTGCGCGGCACCAATTACGAAGAAGTCTATACTCTCGGCGTCGAGGTGCAGGTCGCTGAAAGCCAGCAGGAAGCGATGCGGAGCGCCAATAAGGAAGCCGGGCATCTTGCCGATGCCGGAAACTATATGGATTATTATTCGCTTCTGGATACGTTCGATGACAAGATAGCTCTCATAGGCCTGACATACGACCTTTCGGCCATAAACAAGGATATACTGGACAACACGATCCAGGGCACTGCTTTCGCGATGTTCTTCCAGATCCTCGTGTCGATCATCTGCCTGATGCTCATTTCGATGTTCGTGCTCAACCCGCTCAGAAGAGTGCAGTTCGGGATCCGCAAGTATTCGGATACAAAAGACAGCTCTGTGGTAGAAGAAGAACTCGCGTGGATCAATTCGAAGAATGAGATCGGTGAGCTGGCGCACGATGTCAAGGCGCTCGCTAAGGATATCGACGAGCATGTAGCACGCATAGAGACGATAACCGCGGAAAAAGAGCGTATAGGTACAGAGCTGGAGATGGCGAACCAGATCCAGTCATCTATGCTTCCGAGCATATTCCCGGCTTTCCCCGACAGGGATGAGTTTGATATCTACGCGACCATGGAACCGGCTAAGGAAGTAGGAGGAGACTTCTATGACTTCTTCCTTATCGACAATGACCATCTCGCAATGGTGATCGCGGACGTGTCGGGGAAGGGCATTCCGGCGGCTTTGTTCATGATGGCGTCCAAGATAATAATACAAAGCTCTGCCATGCTCGGCCGTTCGCCGGCCGAGGTGCTCACCTGGACGAACGATATAATCTGCTCGAACAACAAGCTTGAGATGTTTGTCACGGTCTGGATCGGCATTCTTGAGATATCGACCGGCAAGCTCACGGCCTGCAGCGCGGGTCATGAATATCCGGCGGTGAGAAAACCGGACGGATGCTTCGAGATATTGAGAGACAAG